>NZ_JBTOLW010000002.1:0-263331 GCF_054552115.1 Pseudohaliea sp.
CCCACTGAGAGCCATGCTCTCCCTGATGCTCAAGCACCATGCGAACAGCTCGCTCCCGGAACTCCGGTGGATACTTCGGTCGTTTGTTCATCGCTCCATCCTCTCAAGGTCTGGAGCCTCCGACAAACCCGGAGCGATTCAATCAACGAATCGTTTCAACGATGTTCTTGCCATCAGCTGCATTGGTCGCAGAGGAAATGGTGCGGCTGCTCCAGAGCGACCATCCATGACCCTCGTTCTGACGCGCCAGCATGGGCCCAATCGCTGCGTGGCGGGTCGAAGACACCAGGGCAGGGCATTAGCCAACGCATTACGTCGGAAGCGGACGTTGGCACAATCTGCAGGCAAACGCCCGCTTTCGGCCAATGGCAGACAAGCTCGTAATCTGTTGTCATGTTTCTAGAGGCGACTGCTCAAAGCGGCACCGCACCATGCCAATCTGTCAGGAGGTACTCATGAGTGCCAGATTATTGATCATCTCGGTCCTTTTGCTTAACTGCTTGGTCTCGCGAGCCGAAGAACTTCGCCCTGAGTACTTCATGCTGCGGCCTGATGTAGAAAGGGCCTACGGATATACACATGCAGTGAAGATCGGAAGCGAAGTCAGGATATCCGGCGCCGTGAGCATGGACGACCAAGGGCAGCCCACTGCGGTGGGAGATATCCGGCAACAGATGATTAACGTCTACTCCGACCTGGCGAGGATACTCGCGCACTACGACTTAACTTTCTCCGATGTCGTCGTCGAAGACGTATTCACCACCGATATGGCGGCGTTTCTTGAAGTTTCGGGCGAGTACCGCAACGAGATTTACAAAGGTAGCTTCCCGACCGGAAGCTGGCTTGAGGTCAAGGGTCTGGCATTGCCCGAATTCATGATCGAGATCGAGTTGGAGGCGTACAGCCCCCATTAAGGCGCCCGAAATGTATTGGAGGCCAGTACTCCCAGTTTTCCTGTATGGCTCTTTTGGGTCGAAACCGGCCACCGAGAACTGTAGACCCTTCGGCCGATTCTCGACTGTACTTGACGGCATCGAGTGTGGGCGAACGGCCTTGCTCACTGCTTTAACGCGCCAAGCGGCGGCTCGGTGCCCGAGAAAGCAAAAAAAAGCCGGCACAAAGGCCGGCTTTCAGCAAGTGGTGCCCGCCGGGCAGGCGTGCCCGTCAGAGCTTGCCTTCCAGCTCCGGCAGGGCCTCGAACAGGTCCGCCACCAGGCCGTAGTCTGCGACCTGGAAGATCGGGGCATCCTCGTCCTTGTTAATGGCGACGATGACCTTCGAGTCCTTCATGCCGGCGAGGTGCTGGATGGCACCCGAGATGCCCACGGCGATGTAGAGCTCCGGGGCGACGATCTTGCCGGTCTGGCCGACCTGCATGTCGTTGGGCACGAAGCCGGCATCCACCGCGGCGCGGGAAGCACCGATGGCCGCACCGAGCTTGTCGGCGATGCCGTCGAGGAGCTTGAAGTTGTCGCCGTTCTGCATGCCCCGGCCGCCGGAGATCACTACCGGTGCGGCAGTCAGTTCCGGACGGTCGGACTGCGCCAGCTCTTCGCCGACGAAGCTGGACACACCCGCGTCGTGCACGGCGTCCACGGCTTCCACGGTCGCTGAACCGCCCTCGGCATCCGCGGCGTCAAAGGCCGTTGCCCGTACGGTGATGACCTTCTTGGCATCGGCCGTTTGTACCGTCGCGATGACGTTGCCGGCATAGATCGGGCGCTTGAACGTATCGGCGGACTCGACCGCGATGATGTCCGAGATCTGCGCGACGTCGAGGAGCGCAGCCACCCGCGGCATGACGTTCTTGCCGCTGGTGGTCGCGGCGGCGACGACGTTGTCGTAAGCGGCGGCCAGCTCGGCGACGAGCAGGCTCGTGTTCTCGGCCAGCGCATGGTCGTAGGCGGCGTTGTCGGCGACGAGCACCTTGCCGATGCCCGGCACCTTGGCCGCCGCCTCACCGACGGCGGCACAGCCGTTGCCGGCGACCAGGATGTCGATGTCAGCGCCGAGGGCCTGGGCGGCGGCAACCGCGTTCAGCGTGGCCGGGTTGAGGGTCGCGTTGTCGTGTTCGGCTACTACCAGGGTTCCCATCAGATCACCTTCGCTTCGTTCTTCAGTTTGTCGACCAGCTCATCGACGCTCTCGACCTTGATGCCGGCCTGGCGCTCGGCCGGCGGCTCGACCTTGACCAGCGTCAGGTGCTGCCTGACCTCCACGCCGAGGTCGGCCGGGGTGTAGACATCCAGCTGCTTCTTCTTGGCCTTCATGATGTTCGGCAGCGACGCGTAGCGCGGCTCGTTGAGGCGCAGGTCGGTGGTGACGATCGCCGGAAGCTTGAGGCTTACCGTCTGCAGGCCGCCGTCGACTTCCCGGGTGACCTGGACCTGCTCGCCTTCGACCTTCACCTCGGAGGCAAAGGTCCCCTGGGCCATGCCCGCGAGCGCGCCCAGCATTTGTCCGGTCTGGTTGTTGTCACCGTCGATGGACTGCTTGCCGAGGATGACCAGCTGCGGCGCTTCCTTCTCGACTACGCCCTTGAGCAGCTTGGCGACCACGAGCGGCTCGACGGGACCGTCGGTCTCGACCTGGATGCCGCGATCGGCGCCGAGGGCCAGGGCCGTGCGGATCTGCTCCTGGCAGGCCTTGTCGCCGATGGAGACGGCGATGACTTCCGTCGCGACGCCGGCTTCCTTCAGGCGCACGGCCTCTTCCACGGCGATCTCGCAGAACGGGTTGATGGACATCTTGACGTTATTGAGGTCGACGTTGGAACCGTCGGCCTTGGCGCGGACCTTGACGTTGTAGTCGACCACGCGCTTCACAGCGACCAAAACCTTCATGAAAACTCCAGTGTCGTGTGGTTGGAAGGGGGCGGGATCACGCGGCGAACTGACGGGCCGGGACCCGGGATGCGCCCCGGGGGGCGGAATCGGCGAGACATGTTGCCGAGTTTGCGCGGGGGGGTCAATAGGCATCCGGGACGACCCCTCGGGCGCCAGGCCCGCGCGGAGACGGTGGCCAGGAAGCGCCGGGGCGCCGCACACAACCGGTGCCGTTGCCGCCGCGTTGCCTGTAAACTGCGGGGCTTTTCGGGCCGGCCTCGCGGGGAACCATGCTGGAGAGCTTTCTGATCGCCATGGGCAGCTACGGCCGGTGCTACCTGGAAAGTGCCTGGCCGGGGCGCCACCCGGCAGCGCCCCTGCGGCCGCGGCGCCTGCTCTTCCTGCTTCTTTTCCCCCTCTTCCTCCTGGTGCAGCTCGGGCACTGGCTGGCCCTCGCCCTGGACGAGCTCCTCTATCCCGACTACCGCCAGCAGCCCGTCCGGGCGCCGGTCTTCATCACCGGCATCCCGCGCAGCGGCACGACCTACCTGCACCGGCTGCTCGCAGCCGGCGGTGCTTTCACCACGGTGCGCACCTGGGAGGCACTGCTCGCCCCCGCAATCTGCCAGCGCCGGGCACTGCGCGCGCTCGCCCGCCTGGACCGGCGCTTCGGTGCGCCCCTGCAGCGTCTCATCCAGGGCGCGATCGCCCGCGGCAGCGGCGACTTCGCAAGCGTTCACGCGGTGGGGCTCCACGACGCCGAGGAGGACTACCTCTGCCTGCTGCCGGCGGCCGGCTGCTTCCTCCTCCTCATGGCCTTTCCCTTCGACCGGGAACTCGAGCAGCTGGGCGCCCTCGGCGACCTCCCGCCACGACGCCGCCGTGCCCTCCTCACCTTCTATCACCGCATTATCCAGCGCCATTGCTACAGCCACCACGGGAAGCGTTTCCTGTCGAAGAACGCGGCCTTTGCCAGCTGGCCGCCCTATCTCGCGGAGCGCTACCCGGATGCGAGGTTTCTTCTCTGCGTGCGCCGCCCGAGCACGGCTCTCGCCTCCCAGCTCAGTGCGCTCAGGCCGGCCCGTCGGATCTTCGGCACCGACCTGGGCGGGGAGCACACGACAGCGCGCTTCCGCCGTCTCTATGGTGCTTTCCTCAATGACCTGGCGGCGTTTGCCGCGGCGCAGCCCGGGCGCGTGAAAGTCCTCGAACAGCGGGACCTGCGCGCCGCGCCGGCGGCGACAGCGGAAGCCCTCGCGGACTGGCTCGCGATCCCGCCACCACCCCTGCGGCCGGCCGAGGCCACGGGTAGCCACCGCTACGACCCCGCCGCCTTCGGCCTCTCCCCGGAGACGGTGGACGAGGAGCTTGGCGCGTCCTACGCGGCGCTCCTGGCCAGCCCCGCGCGGCTGGCAGTTGCCGCGTGAGCGCCTCTGCCGCTACCGGTGCCGCCGAGGCGCCGCTGCGCGTCGCCTTCTTCTCCGATGCCTTCCCGGAGCGGAACGGGACCGGGGCCTACTACCACGACCTGCTGCCGCAGCTCGCCCCGGGCCTGGCAGGCCTGGCGATGTTCCAGCCCAGCGACCAGCCACCCCGCCCCCTCCTTTCCATCGCCATGCCCGGCGACCCCAACCAGCGGCTCGAGGGGCCGCCGCTGCGCCGTATCAGCCGGCGCATGGGGGAGCTTCGCCCCGATGTCGTGGTCGTGGTCACGCCGGGGCTCTACGGCCTCCTGGGCGCCTGGTACGCCCGGCGCCGCGGCCTGCCCCTGGTCGCGGCCTTCCACACGGATTTCGAGCGCCTGGCCCGCCTCTACTGGCCACCGCTGGCACGCTGGCTGGTCAACGCCGTGGTCGGCACCGCCAACCGGCTCATCTGCCGGCGCGCCAGCCGGGTGCTGATCAATAACGCCGGCCTCACGGACGCGGTGCGCGCCTACGGCGCGACGCGCGTGCAGGTGGTCGGCACCCCGCTGCCCGGGGAGTTTCTCGAGCGCCCGCGGCGGGCCATCCCCGGGCGGCTGGCGCGGGTATGCTTCGCCGGCCGCCTCGCCCCGGAGAAGAACGTGGACCTGGTGATCGAGGCGGCGAAAACACTGCCGGCGGTCGAGTTCGTCATCGGTGGCGAGGGTCCTCTGCGCGAAACGCTGGAAAAACAGGCGGCCGGGCTCGGCAATGTGCATTTCACCGGCTGGCTGGACCGCTCGGCACTCATCGACCTGATTGACAGCTCGAGCCTCCTGCTCCTGCCCTCGCGCTTCGAGACCTTCGGCTCCATCGCGCTGGAGGCCATGGTCCGGGGGCGCCCGGCGCTCGTGTCTACGGCGGCGGGCATCCACGACTGGCCCTCCCTGCGCCCCGGCCTTGTCCCCTTTACCCCGGGTGAGAGCCTTGCAGACTGCCTGCGATCGCTGCAGGCTTATGGGCCCGGGCGCTGGGAGCAGCTCGAGCGCCGCTGCCACGCGGCGGCCGTGGCCCTCAACGCTGCGACAACCGCCGAATGGCATTCGCTCATCGAGTCGGTGGCCGGAAACGACTACGGGGAAACTGCATGAAACCGACGGCCCTTGTATCCGTGCACGACGTGATGCCGGACACGCTGCCCGCCGTGCAGGGCTGCCTGGCCATCCTCGCCCAGTTCGGCATCCGCCGGGCCGCGCTGCTGGTCGTGCCCGGAGCCGGCTGGGACGCCGCCGGAGTCGCCGTACTCCGGGAACTCGCGGACGCCGGTCACGAGCTGGTCGCCCATGGCTGGGTCCACCATACTGCGCCACGCTCGGCCTGGCACCGAACCCACGCGGCGCTCCTGTCGCGCAACGTTGCCGAGCACCTCGCCCTTGACCGCAGCGGCGCCATTGCCCTCACCCGGCGCAGCCGGGACTGGTTCATCGGCAGCGACCTGCCGGAACCGCAGACCTACATCCCGCCGGCCTGGGCCCTGGGGCGGCTGCGCGGCAGCGCGCTCAGGGAGCAGCCCTTTCCGGTGCTCGAGTCCCTGCGTGGCATCCACCTGCGCGAGGCGACCGGCGCCTACCGCTTCGTGTCCCTGCCCCTGGCCGGCTTCGAGGCGGACACGCGGCTGCGCGCCGAGGTGCTCGGCAAGTGGAACCGGCTGCAGCTGCGAAAGGCCCGCCGCCGCGGTCTCCCGCTGCGGATCGCGGTGCACCCGCGGGACCCGGAACTGCAGCTGGGGCAGCAGCTGCGCGCGGTTCTCGGCCTGGGCTGGACGCCGATCACCTATGCCTCCCTCTGCCCCGTGCAGGGCGCCGCCGCACTGTGCGCCTGAGCCGTTTCGGCGAAAAGTTCGCCGGCCGCTCCGGGGTCGTCGACCTGATGAGCGACCTCGGCGAGGCTCTGCGGGCCGACCCGGATCTCGTGTTCATGGGCGGCGGCAACCCCGCGCGGGTCCCGGCGGCCGAAAAGACCTTTCGCGACGCGCTGGCAACCCTGCTGGCGGACCCGGACGCCTGGCAGCGCCTTGCCGGCGCCTACCAGTCGCCGCAGGGGGACCCGGCCTTCCGCGAGGCACTCGCGCGCTACCTGCAGAACCACTATGGCTGGCACGTGGGGCCGGAACACATCGCCGTTGCCAACGGCAGCCAGTCCGCCTACTTCATTCTCTACAACCTCTTCGCCGGGGCCATGCCCGACGGCAGCGTGCGCCGCATTCACCTGCCTTTGGTGCCCGAGTACATCGGCTATGCCGACGCGGGCCTGGCGCCGGATTTCTTCTCCGCGACCGCGCCGGCCATCGAGTTGCTGGAAGACCGGCAGTTCCGCTACCACGTCGATTTCGACCGGGTGTCCATCGATGCCGGCGTCGGCGCGCTCAGCGTGTCACGGCCCACCAACCCCACGGGGAACGTGCTCGGCACCGAAGAGCTCACACGGCTACGGGCGCTTGCGCGCGAGGCCGACATCCCGCTGATCGTTGACGGCGCCTACGGCGAGCCCTTCCCGGGGATCACCTTTGCAGACGCCACGCCCCACTGGGACGAGGACACCGTCCTGACCCTCAGCCTCTCCAAGCTGGGGCTGCCCGGCGTGCGTACCGGCATCGTGATCGCCGCCGAACCGATCATCCAGGCCTTCGCGAGCGCCAGCACGATCATCAGCCTGGCGGCCGGCAACCTTGGCCCGGTGCTGGCCACCCGGCTTCTGGAGGACGGCACCCTGGACCGGCTCGGCAGCGGGGTACTGCGCCCCTTCTACCGCTCCCGCTGCGAAGAGACCCTGGGCGGGCTGCATCGCGAACTCGAGGGCCTGCCCTGGCGGGTGCACCGCGCGGATGGCGCCTTTTTCCTCTGGCTCTGGTTCGAGGACCTGCCGGTGCCCTCGAGCGAACTCTACCGGCGCCTCAAGGCCCGCGGTCTCCTCGCCATCCCCGGCGAGCGCTTTTTCATCGGCATCGATCCGGCCTGGGACCATGCCCGGCAGTGCCTGCGCCTGTCCTACGCCCAGGACCCGGCCGCCGTGGCCCGCGGCCTGCGCCTGCTCGGGGAGGAGCTTCGGCGCCTCTACGACACCGGAGGGCGCTAGTTTTTAGGCCCCGGGGGCCTTATAATCCCTTGTCTTTTCAATCCCTTACCCCCTATTCCGAAAGGACGCAGCACAGGACGCAGCGAACATGCAGGAGTCAGCCGTGGAACGCGAGTCAATGGAATTCGACGTGGTCATCGTGGGCGCGGGCCCGGCCGGGCTGTCTGCTGCCTGCCGCATCATGCAGCTCGCCCAGGCCCGGGAGCACGAGGTCACCGTCTGCGTGGTCGAGAAGGGCTCGGAAGTCGGCGCGCACATCCTCTCCGGTGCGGTCCTTGAACCCAGGGCCCTCGCCGAGCTGTTCCCCGACTGGCAGGACATGGACGCCCCGATCCAGACGCAGGTGACGGAAGACAACTTCTTTTTCTACACCAGCGAAAAAGGCGCCGTGAAGCTGCCGAACTTCGCGATCCCGAAGCCCACCCACAACGAGGGCAACTACATCGTCTCCATGGGTAACGTCTGCCGCTGGCTCGCCCAGCAGGCGGAGAACCTCGGTGTGGAGGTCTACCCGGGCTTCGCCGCCGCAGAGGTTCTCTATCACGACGACGGCCGCGTGAAGGGCATCGCCACCGGCGACATGGGCATCAGTGCCGACGGCGAGAAGAAAGACAGCTACATGCCGGGCATGGAGCTCCACGCCCGCTATACGCTGTTCTGCGAGGGCTGCCGCGGCCACCTGGGCAAGCAGCTCATGGAGCGCTTCGACCTCAACGCGGACCGCGACCCGCAGCACTACGGCATCGGCATCAAGGAGATCTGGGAGATCCCGGCCGAGCAGCACCAGGAGGGCCTCGTGGTGCACGGTCTCGGCTGGCCGCTCAAGGAGAGCGGCTCTTCCGGCGGGGCCTTCATGTACCACGCCGAGAACAACCAGGTGTACCTGGGCTTCATCACGGACCTCAACTACGAGAACCCGCATGTCTCGCCTTATGACGAGTTCCAGCGCTGGAAGCACCACCCGGAAACCCTCAAGTACCTCGAAGGCGGCTCGCGGCTCAGCTACGGTGCCCGCGCCATCACCAAGGGCGGCCTCAACTCCCTGCCGCGCATGCACTTCCCCGGCGGCCTGCTCCTCGGCTGTGACGCCGGCACGCTGAACGCGGTGAAGATCAAGGGCAACCACACGGCCATGAAAAGCGGCCTGGTCGCCGCCGAGGCCGTGGTAGAGGGCCTCCTCAAGGGGGACGACGCGCCGGCTGACCTGGCCAGCTTCGAAACGAAGTTCAAGGACTCCTGGGCTTACGACGAGCTCTACCGCACCCGCAACTTCTCCGGTTTCATGCACAAGTTCGGCTTCCTGCTCGGCTCGGGGATGGTCTGGCTGGACCAGAATATCTTCGGCGGCAAGCTGCCCTTTACCCTGAACGACACGAAGCCCGATCACGCCGCCATGAAGCCGGCCGACCAGTGCCCGAAGATCGACTATCCGAAGCCGGACAACGTCATCAGCTTCGACAAGCTGTCGTCGGTCTTCCTCTCCAACACCAACCACGAGGAAGACCAGCCCTGCCACCTCACGCTGAAGGACCCGGAGGTGCCCATCGGCACCAACCTGCCGCTCTACGACGAGCCGGCACAGCGCTACTGCCCGGCCGGCGTGTACGAGGTGGTGGAAGAGGCCGATGGCAGCAAGCGCTTCCAGATCAATGCGCAGAACTGCGTGCACTGCAAGACCTGCGACATCAAGGACCCGTCGCAGAACATCGTCTGGGTGACGCCCGAGGGCTTTGGCGGGCCGAACTACCCGAACATGTAGCCATAAGGCCCCGCCGCGGCGGGGCCTCAGGCGAGGGGGAAACGCTGGCCGGCGCTGTAGACTACCGCTTCTCCGTCCTCGTCCACCGAGAGGTCGACGAGCCGCGGCCAGGCCTTGCGACTGAACAGGGCCGTCAGCCCGCGTTCCAGGCGCACCACCGCCGCCCCGGCCGCCGCGGGTTCCGTGAACAGCGGATGCGCGGCATCGATGGCCACCTGGCGGCCCGTATTGCAGCTGGCGAGCAGTGTCACCTTGCCGCCCTCTTCCACCGCCTCCACATCCTCGACGACGAGCGGGTGCAGGTCCACGGTGATGCGCCACTTCTCGACCGGCGTGACCAGGTAGTAGGCGCCGTCGTCTTCCCGGCGCAGGATGCTCGCGAACAGCCGTACCAGGGCCTCCCGGCGGATCGGCTCACCCTCGTGCAGCCAGCTGCCGTCGGCAAGGATGCGGATATCGATCTCACCGGAAAGTGGCGGGTCCCACTGCTCCACCGGTGGTCCTCCGGGGGCGCGGCGCGCCGCGTCGAGTTGCCGCGTAAGGCTGTCCAGGCTGTCAGTCATGGGCGGGTCTCCAGCGTGGCGGCAGCGAAGCCGCCGCCGGATGCTCAGTAGACTTCGATCTCGGCCCCGGCACGCAGGGCGTTCTCGAAGGCACCGATGAGAACGCTGCCGTATTCGCCGGCGATACTCCGCCGAAGCAGCGCCTCACGCTGCGCGGACAGGGTCTCGAGGCTGCCGGGGGTGACCCGGGTCAACTCGACGAGGTAGATGTCGCCGGCCGGAGCGCCGACCAGTTCACGGACCGGACCCTCGCCCTCGGGCGCCGGCAGCGTGAAGGCGCGCCGACCAACCGGTGCCGGCAGCGCATTCGCCGCACGGGTCGCGCCCAGTTCGACCTGCCATTCGTAGTCACCGGCGTTCGCCAGCTCGTCCAGCGTTTCGCCGGCGGCCAGCGCGGCGAGCAGCCGCTCGCCTTCTGCCCGCGCGGCGGCCCGAGCGCGCTCCGCGGCAATCCGGGTCGCAATCTGGTCGCGAACGGCCTCCAGCGGCTGCCGCTCGGACAGGTGGTGGGTATCGGCGTGGACGACGACGAAGCGCTCCGGCGACAGCTCCAGCACGGGGCTGTTGTGCTTCTCGGCGAGCACCTCGTCGGAGAAGAGCGCGCTCTGCACCCGCGGGTCCGCGAAGAGACCCTCCCCCGCCCCGCGGGCGACGCCGCTCACGGTCTCGACGCTGAGGCCAAGTTCGCTGGCCGGGGCCGAGAGGTCCTCGGCGTTGAACGCGAGGTCGCGGAGCTCCTCGACCACCCGCAGCAGTTCATCGCGGGCCGCGCCCTCGCGCAGGCGCCGCTCCAGCTGGCCGCGGACCTCCTCGAAGGTGACGGCCTTGCCTTCGCGACGGTCGAGCACCTTGATGATGTGCGTGCCCGCCTCGGTTTCAACCGGGCCGGAGACGTCTCCCACGGCGAGGGCGGCAATCGCCTCCTCCATGGGCGCGGGAAAGGTGTCTCCAGCCGTGTAGCCAAGATCGCCACCCGCGGCCGAAGAACCGATGTCATCGGACAGGCGCCCGGCGACCGCACCGAAATCCTCACCTGCCGCGATGGCGTCCCCGGCCGCGGCAACACGCGCCGCGTAGGCCTCGTCGCTTTCGCCCGCCTCCCGGGTCAGCAGGATGTGGGCGACGCGCGCCTCGGTGGGCACCTCGAAGGTATCGCGGGTGAGCTCGAACTCTTCACGCAACGCCTCCTCGCTCACGGGCTCCTCGAAGTCCTCGAGGGTGAGCTCGATATAGCTCACGTCGACGTTCTCCGGCGTCATGAAACTGTCCGGGTTGTCCTCGTACCAGGCCTCGATGGCCGCTTCGTCGACGGTGGCGCTGTCATCGAAGCGGTCCACGGGAATCGCCAGGTAGCGCAGGTCCCGCTTCTCCCCGGCTATACGCGCCTGCACAGCGAGTTCGGCCGGGGTGGCGAAGTCACTCGCGGCGAAGCCGACGCGGAGCTGGTTCGTTACCAGGTCCTCGCGCAGGCTTTCCTTGAACAGCGCCGGCGTAAAACCTGCCGTGGCGAGCACGCTGCGGAACAGGTCCCGGTCAAACTGCCCGCCGACCTGGAACTGTTCCATGCTGCCGACGATGGCGCCGATGGTCTGTTCCGAGGTCGTCAGCCCGAGCTCTCCGGCAGCCTGGACCAGCAGTTCACGCTGGATCAGCGTCTCGATGGCCTGCGCCGTCAGCCGGTCCTCGTCGAGGAGTGACGGGTCCGCCTCATCGCCGAGCATGGCGAGGAGCTGCCGGCGCTGAAGATTGACCGTCTGCTGCACCTCGTAGGGCGTGATCGTCTCGCCATTGACCTCCGCGACACCGCTCTTGCCGCCGCCCAGGAGGATCGACTCGATGCCAAAGAGAGCGAAGGACACCACGATGAGGCCGATGATGATCTTGGCCAGGGTACCCTGGATGTTGGAACGGATATTCTGCAGCATGGGTCGTTGCGGTCGCGTTAGTCAGGATTGGAAAGGGCACTAGCGGGGTCGTATACAAAAAGAGCGCACCCGGTGAGTGCGCTCCCTGTGCCGGGGTCGACAGCCAGGCCCCGGTACCGGCGGCGGCCCGCGGTCAGCTGTTGACCGCGTCCTTGAGCGCCTTGCCGGCCTTGAAGCCCGGCACGTTGGACGGCGCGATCTGGATCGTGGCACCGGTTTGCGGATTGCGCCCCTCGCGCCCGGCCCGGTGCTTGACGGTGAAGGTGCCGAAGCCCACCAGGGAGACCTGGTCGCCCTTCTTCAGCGCCTTGGTGATGTTGTCGATCACCGCGTCGAGCGCCCGGCCCGCGTCGGACTTGTTGATGTCGGCGTCGGCCGCGATCGCGTCGATGAGTTCGGATTTGTTCACTATGATCCCCTTTGGTAATGGACGCCGTGCCGGCGTGCTGAGCGTTGTTTTATCAGGCCCGGAAAGGCCCGCGCAGGAAGGACGGCAGGTTATACCACGGCCCGCTGCGCGGTCAACTTGGCCGCGTCAATGGGTATTCATGCGCGCCTCGTCGCTCTCCTCGCCATCGCTGCCGGCGGGCTGCCGGTCTGGCGCGGGCGCGAGATAATCGTCGTCGCTCAGCGGCTCCGGCGTCTTCTCAAGCGCGATGGCCAGGACCTCGTCGATCCATTTCACGGCGACGATTTCAAGATCCTCCTTGATCTTGTCCGGTACTTCCTTCAGATCGCGCTCGTTTTCCCGGGGAATGATCACCGTCTTGATGCCGCCCCGGCGCGCGGCGAGGAGTTTCTCCTTCAGGCCGCCGATGGGCAGCACCTCGCCGCGGAGCGTGATCTCCCCGGTCATGGCGACGTCAGCGCGCACGGGTATCTGCGTCGCCACGGAGACCAGCGCCGTGGCCATGGCGATGCCTGCGCTCGGTCCGTCCTTGGGCGTGGCGCCTTCGGGCACGTGAATGTGCAGGTCGTGGGCGTCGTGGTAGCGTGCCGGGATGCCGAGCACCTGGGAGCGGCTGCGCACCACGGTGCTCGCCGCCTGGATGGACTCCTGCATGACATCGCCGAGAGACCCCGTCTTCACGTAACGCCCCTTGCCGGCAACCGCCGCCGCCTCGATGGTCAGCAGCTCGCCGCCCACGGAGGTCCACGCCAGGCCCGTGACCTGGCCGATCTTGTTCTCCTCCTCGGCCACGCCGTAGTTGAACTTGCGCACGCCGAGCAGGTCCTCGAGGCCATCGGGGCCGACCTCGGAGCTCGCCTCCGCCTCGCCGAGAGCGATTTTCTTGACCATCTTGCGGCAGACCTTGGCGATCTCCCGCTCCAGGGCGCGCACACCCGCCTCGCGGGTGTAGTAGCGGATGATGTCGATGATCGCCGCTTCACTCAGGGTGATCTCGCCCTTCTTGAGGCCATTGACCTTCACCTGCTTTGGCAGCAGGTAGCGCTGGGCGATGTTGAGTTTTTCGTCTTCCGTATAGCCGGGGATGCGGATCACTTCCATGCGGTCCAGCAGCGGCGTCGGGATGTTCATGGTGTTGGAGGTGCACACGAACATCACGTCAGAGAGGTCGTAGTCCACCTCCAGGTAATGGTCGTTGAAGGCGTGGTTCTGCTCCGGATCGAGCACCTCGAGCATGGCGGACGCCGGATCACCGCGGTGATCCATGCCCATCTTGTCGATCTCGTCGAGGAGGAAGAGCGGGTTGCGCACGCCCGCCTTGGCCATTTTCTGCAGCAGCTTGCCGGGCATGGAGCCGATGTAGGTACGGCGGTGACCGCGGATCTCAGCCTCGTCACGCACGCCGCCGAGGGCCATACGCACGAACTTGCGATTGGTGGCCCGCGCCAGGGATTCGCCGAGGGAGGTCTTGCCCACGCCGGGCGGGCCGACCAGGCAGAGCACGGGACCCTTGATCTTGCGCACGCGCTTCTGCACCGCGAGATACTCGACGATGCGTTCCTTGACCTCCTCGAGGCCGTAGTGGTCGGCGTCGAGAATCTCCTGGGCGCGCTTCAGATCGTGCTTGACCCGGCTGCGCTTCGACCAGGGCACGCTGACCATCCAGTCGAGATAGCTGCGCACCACGGAGGCCTCCGCCGACATAGGCGACATCATCTTCAGCTTGGAGAGTTCACCCAGGGCCTTTTCGCGCGCCTCCTCGGGCATCCGCGCCTCGTTGATCTTCGCCTCGAGCTCCTCCGCCTCGTTCGGCGCGTCGTCCATCTCCCCGAGCTCTTTCTGGATCGCCTTCATCTGCTCGTTGAGGTAGTACTCCCGCTGGCTCTTCTCCATCTGCTTCTTGACGCGGCCGCGGATGCGCTTCTCGACCTGGAAGAGGTCGATCTCCGCTTCCATGAGCCCCATGAGATGCTCGAGGCGGGGCTTCACGTCCGCGATTTCGAGGATGCGCTGTTTCTCCTCCAGGTCCACGCCCATGTGCGCGGCGATGGTGTCCGCGAGGCGGCCGGGCTCGTCGATCCCGGAGAGCGAGGTCAGCACCTCGGCCGGCACCTTCTTGCTCAGGTTCACGTACTTCTCGAACTGGCCGGAGGTGGAGCGGACGAGCCCCTCGGCTTCACTTTCGTCCGGCTCGGCGCCCTCGATCTCGCGGACGTCGGCCACGGCATAGGCCCCCTCGTCGTCAACGGACTCGACCGCGGCGCGATAGAGCCCCTCGACGAGTACCTTGATGGTGCCGTCGGGCAGCTTGAGCAGCTGGAGAATGTTGGAGACGGTGCCGACCTGGTAGATGTCGTCCGCGCCGGGGTTGTCCTCGGCGGCGTTCCGCTGGGCAACGAGCAGCACCTGCTTGTCGCCGTTCATGGCCGTTTCGAGCGCGTCGATGGATTTCTGCCGGCCCACGAACAGCGGCAGTACCATGTGCGGGTACACCACGACGTCGCGCAGGGGAAGCAGGGGTAGCTGCAAGGCGTTTACATCGCCCATAGGATTCTCCGGGTCAGTCACCTGTACTGATCAGTGTTGGGGCGCGGAGGCGACTTTACAAGCCCCGGCGCCTGCCGCGGGAATGCCGGTGGCCGACCCCGAGACGGCCGGGGTGGCCGGAGGGAGGACCGTCAGTCCTCCGGTGACGCGGCGCGTGCGGGCTCGCTGTTCTGGTACACCAGCAGCGGCTCGGAATCGCCGCGGATGACGGACTCGTCGATCACGACCTTGGCCACGTCGTCCCGGGACGGGATGTTGTACATGGAATCGAGGAGCACGCTCTCGAGGATGGAGCGCAGGCCGCGGGCGCCGGTCTTGCGCTCCATGGCCCTCTCCGCGACGGCGCGCAGGCCGTCCTCGCGGAAATCGACCTCCACCCCTTCCATCTCGAAGAGCTTGGCGTACTGCTTGGTCAGCGAGTTCTTCGGCTCCGTGAGAATCTTCACCAGCGCCGTGACGTCCAGCTCCTCCAGGGTCGCGATCACCGGCAGGCGGCCGACGAACTCGGGGATGAGGCCGTACTGGACCAGGTCCTCCGGCTCGAGCTCGAACAGCAGCTCACCCACGTTGCGGTTCTCGTCCTTGCTCTTGACCTCCGCGGAAAAGCCGATGCCGCCCTTCTCGGAGCGATTGCGGATCACCTTGTCGAGGCCGGCGAAGGCGCCGCCGCAGATGAACAGGATGTTGCCGGTATCGACCTGCAGGAACTCCTGCTGCGGGTGCTTGCGGCCGCCCTGGGGCGGTACGGACGCGACGGTGCCCTCGATGAGCTTGAGCAGCGCCTGCTGCACACCCTCCCCGGATACGTCGCGGGTAATCGAGGGGTTGTCGGACTTGCGCGAGATCTTGTCGATCTCGTCGATGTAGACGATACCCACCTGGGCCTTCTCCACATCGTAGTCGCACTTCTGCAGCAGCTTCTGGATGATGTTCTCGACATCCTCACCGACGTAGCCGGCCTCCGTCAGCGTCGTGGCGTCCGCGATGGTGAAGGGCACGTCCAGCAGCCGTGCGAGGGTCTCGGCGAGCAGGGTCTTGCCCGAGCCCGTGGGACCGACCAGCAGGATGTTGCTCTTGCTGAGCTCGACGTCCTCGCCGCGACCACTGCTGCCGTAGCGCAGGCGCTTGTAGTGGTTGTAAACGGCGACGGACAGGACCTTCTTGGCACGCTGCTGACCGATGACGTATTCGTCGAGGATGTCGTTGATCTCGCGCGGCGACGGCAGGCGGTCCTGCTTGTCTTCACCGCCCGCTTCCTGCACCTCCTCGCGGATGATGTCGTTGCAGAGGTCGACACACTCGTCGCAGATGAACACGGAAGGACCCGCAATCAGCTTGCGCACCTCGTGCTGGCTCTTGCCGCAGAAGGAACAGTACAGGAGCTTGCCGCTGTCGTCTCCGCTGCCGGAGGATTCCTTACTCATCTAACCGCCTGTGTCTCTGCCTGCTTGCTGGCAGCTCGGGAGCTGCCTCGATCGCGGCCAAACCGCGTCTTTCCTCACTTCAAGGGTGAGGTTTTTTCAGCGTCTTTGCAAGTCGCCGGGCCTTGCGGCCCGGGTGCTCAGACGCCTTCCGGGGCGGTGCCGCGGGCGCTGACGACGGCATCGACGAGACCGTAGTCGCAGCTCTGGGTGGCATCCATGAAGCGGTCCCGCTCGGTATCGCGCTCGATAACCTCGATCGGCTGCCCCGTATGCTCGGCCATCAGCCGGTTCAGGCGCTCGCGGATGATCAGGATCTCCCTGGCATGGATATCGATATCGGTCGCCTGCCCCTGGGCCCCGCCACTGGGCTGGTGGATCATGGTGCGCGCGTTGGGCAGGATGAAGCGCTTGCCCTTCGCGCCGCCGCAGAGGAGGAAGGCGCCCATGGACGCCGCCTGGCCGACGCACATGGTGCTCACGTCCGGCTTGATGAACTGCATCGTGTCGTAGATGGACAGCCCGGCCGTGACGGAGCCACCGGGGGAATTGATGTACAGGTGGACGTCCTTGTCGGGGTTCTCCGACTCCAGGAACAGGAGCTGCGCCACGATGAGATTCGCCATGTGGTCCTCGATCGGGCCCACGACGAAGATGACACGCTCCTTGAGCAGCCGGGAGAAGATGTCGTAGGAGCGCTCGCCCCGGGACGTCTGTTCCACCACCATCGGCACCAGGCCGAGGTTCTGTACCGGGTGCCGCTCGTAACCGCCGGGCTCGTTGGACATAGGTTCACTTCCTTTCGCACGGCGCCCGCCCGCGAGCGGGCGCTGGTTGGCGTCCGCCCCATGGCGGACGCGGGCTCAGGTTCAGGCGTTGTTTGCCTGCTGACCGAGGCTGATCGCCTCCTGGTAGCTGCAGGGCGCCTCACTGATCGAGGCCTGCTCGAGCAGGGACTCGACCGCCTGGTCCTCCAGCACCTTGGATTCTACGGCCTGGAGCTGCTCCTGGTTCCCGTAGTACCAGTTGATGACCTCTTCCGGCTCCTGGTAGGTGGAGGCCAGCTCCTCGATTTCGCCGCGCACCCTGTCCGGGTCCGCTTTGAGTTCCCGATCGCTGATGAGTTCCGCGAGCAGCAGGCCCAGTTTCACCCGGCGCTCGGCGCGCTCGGCAAACATCTCGTCCGGCAGCAGGGACTTGAGATCCAGGTTCTCGGCGCTGGCGCCGCCGAACTGCTGGAACATCTGCCGGCGCATGCCGTCGATTTCCTGGGCAACGAGGGCCTGGGGGATCTCGAGATCCTCATGGGCCTCGAGCAGCGCGTCCATGACCTGCTGCTTGACGCGCGCCTGGATCGCGTTGCGCAGTTCGCGCTCCATGTTCGCCGCCACTTCCTGGCGGAAGGCGGTCTCGTCATCACCCTCCACCCCGTAGGCGGAGAAGAGCTTTTCGTCGAGGGGGGCGAGCTCGAGTTCGCTGACGCTGTTGACCTTGACGGCGAACTCGACGGCAGCACCCTGGAGGCTCTCCTCCTGGTAATCCTCGGGGAAGGTGAGGGAGAGGGTCTTTTCCTCGCCGGCACTCATGCCGACGATGCCGTCCTCGAAGCCGGGAATCATGCGGCCGGAACCCAGCTCGAGTTCCGTACCCTCGGCGCTGCCGCCCTCGAAGGGCTCGCCGTCGCGGGTGCCGGTGAAGTCGATGTTGACCTTGTCGCCTTCCTGCGCTGCCCGCTCCACGACTTCCCAGCTGCCCTGCTGGCGGCGGAACACGTCAATGATGTTGTCCACGTCCTCGTCCGAAACGCTGGCCGCGGGCTTCTCGACGCTGAAGCCGCTCACGTCCTTGAGGGCAACCTCCGGGAAGACTTCAAAGGTAGCAACGTACTCGAGGTCCTTGCCGGCCTCGAGGTTGCGCGGCTCGATGGTGGGCTGGCCGGCGGGGCGCAGGTTCTCCTGCACGACCGCATCCTGGAAGCTCTGGCTCATGACCTCGCCGAGCACCTCCTGGCGCACCCCGGCGCCGAAGCGCTGGCGCATGACCCGCATCGGCACCTTTCCAGGCCGGAAACCCGGCAGCCGCACGTTCTTTTTCGCCTGCTGCAGCCGGTTGTCGACCTCCTGGTCGACCCGCTCGGCGGGCACCCCGACGGTCAGCCGCCGCTCGAGGCCGGAGGTCGTTTCGATGGAAACCTGCATGGTCTGTCCTCACAGTGGTTGCCGGCGGCGCCCGGCGCCGCACGCTGTCAATCGTCGGCCCGCGGGCCGCTTGTACCTGGTGCGGAAGGAGAGACTCGAACTCTCACGCCGTTTAAGGCACTGGAACCTAAATCCAGCGCGTCTACCAGTTCCGCCACTTCCGCCCGAACACGCTCTGCACCCGCCCGGCACAACGGCAATCGCGTCCTAATCTGGACCCAAGTCCATGATAATCAAGCGGATTTCGGTCGTATTGGCTGGCTGGCGGGCTCGCTTCAAGGCGCGAGATTCTGCCACAAGCCCCCTACCCGTTCAACTGGCTCGCAATCAGTCGGTGAGACAGTCAGGGTCGAAGGTCCAGGCCCCATCCAGCCAGGCCAGCAGTTCCTCCGGCGCCGCCCCGGGGAGCGCCGCATAGCGCTCGCGAAGCCGCCCCTCCTCCCGCGGATCCAGTTCGTCCCGGCGCCGGTGCTCGAGGAGCGCCGCATCCTCGGCGAGGGCCGTGGCAACGGCGGACCCCAGGCGGTCGGCCAGCCAGTCGTCGGCGCTCGCGAGGCGCCCATGCAGCTCCGCGAGGCCGGCCAGCGCAGGCAGCGAAAGGACGGGCTGGTTCATGGCGTTGCAAAGGTGACCTGCGCAGGTGCTGCTCAGGGCGCCCTCGCGCTCCGGCGGCGCGGCCAGGTAGAGATGAAGGGATCGCCTGGCACCGTCGTTGACCGGCCAGTTGTCCCAGAGCGTCAGGGACCGGCCGAAGGCCGCGGCGGCGTCGGCCATGTCTGCCTCCGCGATGGACGCGGCACAAACCGTCCGGCCGGTCCAGAAGATATCGACGCCCTCCGGCAGACCGGCGCCAAGGGCCTCGCGATAACCGGTCGGCCGCGGGCCGAAGACGCGGTCGAGCACCGGGTCATCGCTGTAATAAGTCGGGCAGACGAGCAGGCGCGCTGCGCCGCTCCAGGCCGCAACATCGGCCACGATCTCCGCCTGGCGCGCGGCGAGGTCGGGGGTGTCTCCGGGCATGTCGTCGAAAAGCACCGCCAGGAACGCCGCACCGAGCTCGTCGAGCTGGCGGATGCGCGCCTGCAGGGCCCGGCGCCTGGCTGGGCCGTAATCTGCGTACAGTCGGAAGGGCGAGAGACCCAGGCCAAAGGCGATGCCGGCACCCTGGCAGTGCAGGGACAAGCGCTCCAGCGCGGCCGCTTCCGCAGCCGGCCAGGGTTCCTCCCAGCGCCGCCGGAGATGAACATCCGCCTTGGGCGCATAGAGGTAGGCATCGAGGTCCAGGTCGGCAAGATCGCTGACCAGCTGCAATCGTTCCGCCGGCGACCACGGGCGGCCATAGAACCCCTCGATGGCCCCGGTCAGGCGGGCGGCGGGTGCGGCGTTAGCAGACATGGGGATTTCGCGACTCTGTATTTATAACAAAATGAACTAAATATTCCCCCAAAGGGGCATGGCAAATTGTCACATTTGAGCGATACTTGTCACGTGGTCCCATTTCCTCGCAGGAATGTGTGGTCGCAGGAGCAAGCCCAATTGCTCTTCGAAGGAAGAAATTCCTTTATGTTTCACTCCTAATGGTCTTCCTGGGCTCCTTCGTGGAGCCCACTTTTTTCTGTGGAAGCCCATATTTTTCAGTGGGTTAGGGAAGGAAATTAAAGAGAGTCGGCAAATGTGGCCTACATGGTGTGGGTCGGTTTTTCCGACGTGAGGAGGCCCGCCAGGTACTCCTCGACCTTCGCGTTCGCTGCCGCGTCCTGCTCGGAGAACTGCACGCCGATGCCCGCGGTGCGATTCCCCTGCGCTCCCCGGGGGGTCACCCAGATGACCCGGCCGGCAATAGGGATCTTTTCCGGCTCGTCCATGAGCGTGAGCAGCATGAAGACTTCGTCGCCCAGTTCGTAGGACTTGTTCGTCGGCACGAAGAGCCCGCCATTTTTCACGAACGGCATGTAGGCCGAGTAGAGGACGGCCTTGTCCTTGATGGTCAGGGAAAGAATACCCTGGCGGCTGTTCTGGTCGTCGCTCACAGGCGCGTCACCGGCGAAAATACGCTACGCAGTCTAGCATCGGCGGCCCGCTCCCCCAAGCGCGCCTCGAGGCCGCCGAGCAGCGTCGCCCGGGCGAGTTCCGGCTGCGGGTTGGCGCCGGCGGCCACGGCCCGGGCCGCGCCCTGCACCTCGTCGAGGCAGGCGAACAGGCCCTGGCCCCGCGGGCTGCGCAACGCCGCGGGGGACAGTGTCCGCAGCGCGTCCTGCAGAACGCGGACGAGTAGTTCGAGGAACGCATCCAGCGGCAGGTCCGCCAGGGCGGCATCGACGGCGGGCGCTGCCGCACGCCCCCCCAGCAGCGCCTCCACCGCTGCACGCTGCTTCGTCGCCGTCGCCAGCTCACCCTCCTGCAACAGTTCTGCCGCCCGCAAGGGCCGGCCCGCGGCGAGCGCGAGCGCCTGCCGGGCCGCCTCCTGGTCGCGCCCCTCGGCGAGCCAGGACAGGCAGTCGTCCTCCGCCGGCACGGGGAAGCGCAGCACCTGGCAGCGCGAGCGCACCGTCGCGGGCAGCCGGCTTTCCGCCCCGGTAACGAGGAGGAGGTAGGTATTCGCCGGCGGCTCCTCGAGGGTTTTCAGGAGCGCGTTGGCCGCCGCGGCATTCATGCGCTCCGCGGGCGCTATGAGCAGGACCTTGCACTGCCCGAGCCCCGGTGTCTGCGCACCGAACGCGATGGCATCGCGTACCTGCCCCACCGGGATGACCTGGCCCTTGCCCGTGGGTTCGAGGATGAGGAAATCGCCGTGCGCACCGCTCGCCGTAAGGCGGCACGCCTTGCAGTCGCCGCAGTTGGTGCCCTGCACCGGCGCCGCGCAGAGAAGGTAGCGGGCCAGGGCCAGGGCAAAGCGTTCGCACCCCGTGCCGGGCAGGCCGGCGAGGAGCAGCGCATGGGGCAGGCTGCCGCCCTTCCGGCTGGCGAGGAGCCGCTCCCAGGCCGCGTGCTGCCAGGGCAGCGGCGGCGTTACCGGCGGCAGCGAGCTCGACTCGCCAGTCACGGCCGGTCGCCGTTGCGGCAGGCGAGGAGCTCGTCGCAGATCTCGTCGAGCTGTGCCTGCACCGCGGGCAGGTCCCGGCTCGCGTCGATCACCCGGTAGCGTCCGCTGCTCTCGCGGGCGAGACGCAGGTAGGTCGCGCGCACCCGCTCGAAGAATGCCACCTGCTCGCGCTCGAAGCGGTCCAGGTCGCCGCGGCCGCGGGCGCGCTCGATACCGAGCGCCACCGGCGCGTCGAGAAGCAGCGTGCAGTCCGGGCGCAATTCGCCCTGGACGAGGGTTTCCAGCTGCTGGACCCAGTGCGCGGGCAGCTCGCGACCACCCGACTGGTAGGCGTAGGTCGCATCCGTGAACCGGTCACAGAGCACCCACTGTCCCGCCGCCAGCGCCGGGCGGATGCGCCGCGCCAGGTGCTGCGCCCGCGCCGCGAAGATCAGCAGCAGCTCGGCGAGGTCATCGACCGGTTCTTCGCGCACGGCGAGGAGCAGCTCGCGTATATCCTCCGCAAGCACACTGCCCCCCGGTTCGCGGGTGGTGACCAGCGGCACACCGGCCTCCCGCAGGCGGCCTGCGACGTGGTGAAGGGCCGTGGACTTGCCCACGCCCTCGCCCCCTTCCAGGGTCAGGAACAGCCCGCGCCCCGTCATCTAGCCGGGCCCCGGCGTCGAGCGGTAGTCGGCCCGGCGCTTGAGCTGGTACTCGCGGACCGCGCGCCGGTGCGCCTCCAGCGTGTCGCTGAAGACGTGGCTGCCGTCGCCGCGGGCGACAAAATAGAGCGCCGTACCCTCGGCCGGCTGCAGTGCGGCGCGCAAAGCCTCACGCCCGGGCAGCGCGATGGGCGTGGGCGGCAGGCCGTCATGGCGATAGGTGTTCCAGGGATTACTGTCATCCTTGAGGTGCTCCCGGCGCAGGTTGCCATCATAGGCCGCCCCGAGGCCATAGATCACCGTCGGGTCGGTCTGCAGGCGCATACCGCGCTGCAGGCGACGCACGAACACGCCCGCTATACGGCCGCGCTCCGCGGGCACGCCCGTCTCGCGCTCGACGATCGACGCCAGCACGAGGGCCTCGTAGGGATCGGCGAGCGGCACCGCCGGGTCGCGCTCCCTCCAGGCGTCCGCCAGGGCCACCTCCAGCGCCGCATGGGCGCGCTGGAGCAGCGCCCAGTCGCTCTCCCCCCGGCGATAACGGTAGGTCTCCGGGAGAAACAGGCCTTCCGCGGAGGCCCGCCCCGGCGCCAGGGCCAGCAAGCGCGGGTCGCGCGGCCCTTCGAGGACCGTGACCAGTGGTTCCTGCCGGCCGAGAATCGCCAGCGCCTGTGCCAGCGTGATGCCTTCCGGCAAGGTCACCGTGTACTCGATCACCGCGCCCCGGACGAGCTGGTCGAGGATGTCCGCCGCCGTCAGGGTGCCGGTCAGCCGGTACTCTCCCCGGTGGATACGGGCATCGAGACCCGTGTAGCGGCCGTAGAGATCGAGCAGCAACGCGCTCTTGATGATGCCATCGGCTTCCAGGCGGCGGCTGAGGGAAGACAGGGACTCCCCCGCTCCCACGGTCAGCGTATAGCCGCCTCCGGGCAGGCTCGCCGGCTCCCGCCAGCAATCCAGAACCCGGAGCGCGCCCAGGGCGATGCCGAGGCACAGCACGAGGAACCCGAAGGCTAGCCAAGGTTTGCGCACAGGGCCTCCCGGTACGCCGCCTGCAATCGCTCGATCACGGGGTGTGCCCTCCACTGTCGCTGCTCGTGGCGCCCGACAGCTACGATACCGCGGAGGCTGTTGCAGCAGAATACCGCATCGGCCGAGGCGAGCGCCCCGGGCGCCAGCGCAGCCACCTCGACTTCGAGCCCCAGGGCCGGTGCCAGCGTGTCGAGCACCAGCCGCCGGCGTGTGCCGGCAATGCCGCAGGCAGCCAGGTCCGGCGTTGCGAGCACATCGCCGCGGAGGAGAAACAGGTTGCCCCGGGTGGCGGCAACGAGCCACCCCGCCGTGTCGCAGACCAGCAGCTCGTCGAGCCCGCGCTCACGGCATTCCCGGGCGGCAAGCACCTGCTCCAGCCGGTTCAGGTGCTTGAGGCCGGCGAGGGCCGGCTGTTGCGCCCAGCGCAGGGTTGCGGTCGCCGTGCGCAGCGGCGCGGGCGCGACGAGCGGGTCCAGCGGCGCCGGGGCGATCTCGATGACGGTGCGCGGCAGAGGCGTTGCCGGGGGCGGGTAACCGCGGGGACCCCCGCCGCGGGTCACGGTGAGGCGCAGCGTGAGCCAGGCTTCCGCCGGCGCATCGTAGGCCGCGAGGCTGGCCGCGAGGTGCTCGCGCCAGGGCGGCGCGGGGATACCCAGCTGCGCGAGTCCCGTTGCGAGGCGATCGGCATGCAACGCGAGCCAGGCCGGCGCAACGCCTCGAACCAGCAGGGTCTCGAACAGGCCGTCACCATAGGCGAAGCCGCGATCGGGCAGCGGCAGGGATGCCGCCGGGCGGCCGTCGACGAACAGGCCGGGCGCCACGGGGCGCTCAGTCGAGCTGGCTGAAGACCAGGGAGCCGTTGGTGCCGCCAAAGCCGAAAGAGTTAGTGAGTACGTGGCGGATCGGTCGCTCCTGCGCCGTGTTCGGCACGTAGTCGAGGTTGCAGCCCTCGTCCACGTTGTCGAGGTTGATGGTCGGCGGGGCCACCTGGTCGCGCAGCGCGAGGATCGAGATGATCGCCTCGACCGCACCGGCGGCCCCCAGCAGGTGCCCGATCATGGACTTGGTGGAACTGACGGCTACCGTTGAAGCCGCGGTGCCGAGGACGTCCTCGATGGCCCGGCTCTCGGCGAGATCACCGGCCTGCGTGGAGGTCCCGTGGGCGTTGATGTAGTCGATGGCCTCCGGGGGGAGTTCCGCATCGATCAGCGCATTGCGCATGGCCAGCGCCGCGCCGTGCCCGTCTTCCGGCGGCAGGGTCATGTGGTAGGCATCGCCACTCATGCCGAACCCGGTGAGCTCCGCGTAGATCTGCGCACCGCGGGCCCGGGCACTCTCGTACTCCTCGAGCAGCAGCACACCGGCCCCATCCCCGAGGACGAAACCGTCCCGATCCCGGTCCCAGGGCCTGGACGCCCGCTCCGGCTCGTCATTGCGTGTGGACAGGGCCCGCGCCGCGGCAAAGCCGCCGAGCCCCACGGGCGTAGTGGCCATTTCCGCACCGCCGACCAGCATGGCGTCCGCATCGCCCTGGGCGATGAGGCGACCGCCGAGGCCGATGTTGTGCGTGCCTGTCGTACAGGCAGTCACCAGGGCGAGATTGGGCCCCTGCATGCCGTAGCGCACGGAGAGGCTGCCGGCGATCATGTTGATGATGGAGCCCGGTACGAAGAACGGCGAGATCCGCCGCGGCCCGGCCGTGCGCACGATCTCGGTGTTCTTCTCGATCTGGCCGATACCGCCGATACCGGAGCCGATGGCACAGCCCACGCGGGCGGCGTTGGCCTCCGTGACCTCCAGGCCCGCGTCCTCCATGGCCTGGATACCGGCCGCGGCCCCGTACTGCACGAAGGTGTCGAGCTTCCGCGCCTCCTTGCTGCTGAGGTAGGGCGAGACGTCGAAGTCGCGCACGCTGGCGGAGAAGCGGGTGCTGTAATCGGACACGTCGAAGGCCGTGATCGGCGTCGCACCGCTGCGGCCGGCGAGGAGCGCTTCCCAGCTCGTGGCGACACTGTGCCCCACGGAGGTGACCGCGCCCATGCCCGTGACGACAACTCTTCTGCCCTTCAAGGCTCCCGCTCTCCTAGTCCAGGTTCCAGCCCGTACTGACCGTCACGCCCTGCCCGAGGTGAAAAGCGCCATAAAAAAAGCCGCCCTATCGCGCAATAGAGGCGGCCTCGGTCGGGCTGTTACAACAATCAGGCGAGGTGTTCGTTGATGTAGTCGATGGCCAGCTTGACCGTGGTGATCTTCTCCGCTTCCTCGTCGGGAATTTCCGTTTCGAATTCCTCCTCGAGAGCCATCACCAGTTCGACCGTGTCCAGGGAGTCCGCGCCGAGATCTTCGACGAACGATGCCTCGGTCTTAACTTCTTCCTCTTTGACGCCGAGTTGCTCGGCCACGATCTTCTTCACGCGTTCTTCGATGCTGCTCATGACTGTTGTTGTCTCCTGCTGCTGTAGGGGGTATACCCGATTGAGGCGCCCTCTCAGGGGCCGAAGTTTACAAGTTTTTCCCGGGCAGTAATAGGACTTTTCCGGCACGCCCGCCGGGCCCGGGCACGCGCTAGGCCATGTACATCCCGCCGTTGATATGCACGGTTTCACCGGTGACGTAGGCGGCGTGCCCGGAACACAGGAACGCAACCAGGGCCGCGATTTCCTCCGGTGCACCGAGCCGGCCCAGGGGAATCTGCGCGAGCATGGCCGCGCGCTGCTCTTCGCCGAGCTCCCGCGTCATGTCTGTATCGATGAACCCCGGGGCCACGCAGTTCACGGTGATGTTGCGCCCCCCGAGTTCACGGGCGAGCGCGCGCGTAAAACCGCCGGCGCCGGCCTTGCTGGCGGCGTAGTTGCTCTGGCCGGCGTTGCCCATCGCGCCGACCACGGACGTGATATTCACGATGCGGCCCCAGCGGGCGCGGGTCATGGCCCGGGCGCAGGCCTTGCTGACCCGGTAAAGGGCGCCGAGGTTCGTGTCGATAACGTCGTCCCACTCCTCGGGTTTCATGCGCATGAGCAGGTTGTCACGCGTGATGCCCGCGTTGTTGACCAGGATGAGCGGCGCCCCGAACTCCTCGGTCACTGCCTTGACGGTGCTCTCGACCGACGCCGCATCGGCGACGTCGAGAACGCGCCCCGCACCGCGCCCGCCCAGGTCCTCATCGATGCGCGCCGCACCGGCCTCGCTGGTTGCCGTGCCGACGACGCGATGACCGGCATCGGCGAGGGCGTGGGCGATGGCGCGGCCGATGCCGCGGCTGGCGCCGGTCACCAGAGCGACACGGGCTTCCGTTGCTTCTTCACTCATGCTGTTCTCCCGCGTTCTGCCAGGGCGGCGTGCAGCGCCTCCAGGTCCGCCGGCGCCTCGAGGTACCAGCTCTCGAGACCGCGGTCGATTCGGCGGTTGAGGCCGCCGAGCACCTTGCCCGGGCCGCATTCGGCAACGCGCATGACGCCGGCGGCTGCCATCGCACGGACGCAGTCGGTCCAGCGCACGGGGCTCGAGATCTGCTTGACAAGAAGCATTCGGATCACTGCAGGGTCACTTGCCGTTTCCGCATTGACATTGTGCACCACCGGTATCGCCGGCGCCTCCAGGGGCAGCTCCGCCAGGGCTTCGCGCAGGCGCTCTCCCGCCGGCGTCATCAGGGTGGTGTGGAAAGGTGCGCTCACCGGCAGTGGCACGGCGCGGCGGGCACCGGCTTCTTTCAGGGCCACGACCGCGCGGTCGAGAGCGGCGCGCTCCCCGGCGATCACCACCTGACCGGGGGCGTTGTAGTTGACCGCCTCGACAATACCGCTGCCAGCCGCCGTCACCGCCGCACAGACCCGCTCGACAGCCGCGTCCTCCAGCCCCAGCACAGCGGCCATGGCGCCCTCGCCCACCGGCACCGCGCCCTGCATGGCCTGGCCGCGCAGGCGAACGAGCCGAACCGCATCGTCGAAGGAAAAGCTGCCGGCGCAGGTCAGTGCCGAGAACTCGCCGAGGCTGTGACCGGCCATCATCGCGGGCGCGGGGCCGCCGACCGCCTGCCAGGCACGCCAGAGCGCCACACTGCAGGTGAGCAGCACGGGCTGGGTGATCTCGGTGAGGTTCAGCGGTTCCTGGTCATCGCCGCTGACAAGCACCCACAGATCCTCTTCCAGGGCGTCGGAAGCCTGCTGGAACGTATCGCGCACGCAGGCGAAGCGCGCGTGGGCATCCTTTAGCATCCCAGTCCGCTGCGATCCCTGGCCGGGAAAGACGAACGCGAGGCGCCTGTCGGTCATCGGTGCGCTCCTGGCACGGTTGTCGAGCGTGTTCGTCGGTGGGCGGCGCCCCGGGGACGCCGACGCCGCCAGATGCCCCACACCGGGCAGGACACCCTCCGGCGCAGCCGGGGTCAGTCGTCGTTACGGGTTTCGACGACCTTCTTGCCCCGGTAGAAACCATCCGCCGTGACGTGGTGCCGACGGTGCGTTTCGCCGGACACCTGGTCCACGGACAGCGTGTTTCCGCCGAGCGCATCGTGGGAACGGCGCATGCCGCGGCGCGAACGCGTCTTCTTGTTCTGCTGAACTGCCATGGTGCTAGTCTCCTGGGTCCTGGTCCCGCTTCAATTGCGCCAGGACCTCGAATGGGTTGTCTCTCGCCGGCGCCTCTGCCGGTGCTTCCTGCTGCACCCCGCCCGGGGCCAGCCTGTCGATGCAGGCCGGGTCGTCGTGATAGGAGAAGGGCGGCAATGCCAGCACCAGTTCTTCCTCCACAAGCTCCCAGAGATCGACTTCCTCCGCGTCGGTGAGCACGGGCTCCAGGCTCGCCGGCAGGTGCCGGGCCTGGTCGTCGCTCCACACCGCCGCCAACTCGCTGCGCGGCGCCAGGGTCTCGCTGACCGTTTCGAGGCAGCGCTGGCACTGGACCGGCAGCACGGCATCAACCGCAAGGCTGGCGAGGAACCGACCCTCATCGTCCCGGTGGAAGTCGATGGTCACCATGATGGTGCCGTCGGTCCCCGCGAGGAGCGGTGCCAGGCGCGGGAGATCACCAGGCCGCAGGCTTCCACTGACGCGCGCTTCCCGGGTCGCCGCCCTGCGAAAATCCAGCATCCGCGGGAGGGGGCCAGTCGACATAGGCGCGCACTATAGGGCCGCCCCCCGGCGTTGTCAAAAAATTCTTTACAGAACAAGGGCTTCAATGACGCCGGCATGGGCCGATGCGCGGCGGGTGCGGCCGGACAGCCCGACGAGGCCAATAAATATTTTTTATTTCAGTCAGTTACGCAGGCCTTCGAGAAATCGCTCGAGCTCCTCGTCCAGCGGCGCCTCGAGGTCGTAGGCCCGCGGCGGGTCACCGAGGGTGAACCGCAGCCGCCAGGCGTGCAGGAAAAGACGGTCCAGACCCCCGGCCTCCGCCAGCGCCGCCTCCCGTTCCCCCTGGTACTTCACATCCCCCACCAGCGGGTGCCCGGCATGCAGCGCGTGCACCCGGATCTGGTGAGTCCGACCGGTGAGCGGCCTCGCCTCCACCAGGGTCGCATTCCTGAAACGCTCGACCACCCGGAAGCGGGTCACGGACCGCCGCCCGGCGGCAGCGACGCGGACCACACGCTCACCAGAGGCCCGGGCCTGCTTCTCGAGCGGCGCATCCACCTCGGAAAGGCCCCGCGGCCAGCGGCCCGCGACCAGGGCGAGATAGACCTTTTCCACCCCGTCCCCGCGCAGCTGGGCGTGCAGTTCCCGGAGCACCCGGGGCCGGCGTGCCACGAGGATCAGCCCGGAGGTATCGCGATCAAGCCGGTGGACCAGTTCGAGCTCGCGGCCCTGGGGCCGCACCTGGCGCAGGCATTCGATCAGGCCCAGGTCCACCCCACTGCCGCCGTGCACGGCGAGCCCCGCGGGCTTGTTGACCACCAGCAGGTCGTCGTCCTCAAGAACGATACGACCGGCGAGGCGATCCGCCCAGTACCAGGGCACCGGGGGCGGCTTGCGCCGGGCGGGCTGGTGCAGCGGCGGCAGGCGCACGCTATCGCCCTCCGACAATCGCTGACCGGGCTTCGCCCGCCCCTTGTTGACACGGATCTCGCCCTTGCGCAGCGCCTTGTAGAGCCGGGTTTTCGGCACCCCGGGCAGTTCGCGAAGCAGGAAATTGTCGAGACGCTGGCCGTCGCTGCGGGCGGTTACGGTAACCGTGCGCACAGCGCTGCGCTCCGGGGAGTGCGCCCTGCCGGCATCACCTTCGGCGTGCTGCTCAGCCATCGTGCGACCGCTCTTCCATCTTATATTTGAGTGGCGTGGGAATAGTTGCTATGCTCCGCTCCGTGCGAGGCCGGGCTACTGTATACACCCCATGCCGGGCTGACAAATCGGCGCTGCCGAATACCGCCTGGGGCGGCATCGCAGCGGCCGACGCACGCCAAGGACCCGGTGCAGGAGGCACGGGCAGCGGCGCGAGACCAAGAGCCGGCGACGCCTTTGGCAGGCAGCTTGCAACCCATGCAGCGCCAGCAAAGCCCCGCCAGAGCCGCGCGCTACGCCAGCCAGGAGACGAAACCTGCCCCCGCCCCCGGGAAGAACCGAAAAAGCAAGGTTATCCGGAAAGACAGAGACAGCATCGCCCGGCGCCCCAGGGCTGCCGGGCCCGGCCACCGGGTGGTGGCCCCCGGCGAGCGGCACGCCGCCGCGCCGGCGCATGTCATAACACCCGTGCGAGCAGCAAGGAGATTCCCCAGCGTCGTGTTCACCAGGGCCTTTCCCAGGTAGACCGGCCGCCACAGCCGCGAGGCCATGCCCGCGGGAGCCCGCACGGGTGCCTTTCCGGCGAGCCTTTTACAAGGTGAGTCGCAGCATGAAGAAAATGCTTATCAACGCCACGCAGCCGGAAGAACTGCGCGTGGCCCTCGTGGACGGGCAGCGCCTGTACGATCTCGACATCGAGAACCGCACCCGCCTGCAGAAGAAAGCCAACATCTACGTCGGCAAGATCACCCGCGTGGAGCCCAGCCTCGAGGCGGCCTTCCTCGACTTCGGCGCCGAGCGCCACGGCTTCCTCCCCCTCAAGGAAATCGCCCGCGAGTACTTCTACCGCAAGGCCTCCGAGGGCGACGGCAAGACGAAGATCAAGGATGTCGTCAAGGAAGGCACCAAGGTCATCGTGCAGGTCGACAAGGAAGAGCGCGGCACCAAGGGGGCGGCCCTGACCACGTTCATCAGCCTCGCCGGCCGCTACATGGTGCTCATGCCCAACAACCCCCGCGCCGGCGGCATCTCCCGCCGCATCGAGGGTGACGACCGCGCCGAGCTGCGCGAGGCCCTCAGCGTCCTCGACATCCCCGACGGCATGGGCGTGATCATCCGTACCGCCGGCGTCGGCCGCAGCGCCGAAGAACTGCAGTGGGACCTCGCCTACCTGCTGCAGCTGTGGGACTCCATCAGCAAGGCCGGTGAAGAAAACGCCAGGCCGGTGCTCCTGTACCAGGAGAGCAACGTCATCATCCGCGCCGTGCGCGACTACCTCCGCGACGACGTCGACCAGGTGCTCATCGACTCTCCCGAGGCCCACCGCCAGGCCACGGACTTCGTCGGCATGGTGATGCCGAAGTACCTGAACCGCATCAAGCTCTACGACGACAACATCCCTCTCTTCAACCGCTTCCAGATCGAGAGCCAGATCGAGACCGCCTTCCAGCGCGAAGTGCGCCTGCCCTCCGGCGGCTCCATCGTCATCGACCCGACGGAAGCGCTCGTGTCCATCGACATCAACTCGGCCCGCGCCACCAAGGGCTCGAACATCGAGGACACCGCACTGCAGACCAACCTGGAGGCTGCCGACGAGATCGCCCGCCAGCTCCGCCTGCGGGACATGGGCGGCCTCATCGTCATCGACTTCATCGACATGTCCGCCTCGCGCAACCAGCGCCAGGTGGAAAACCGCATGCGCGATGCCCTGGCCCTGGATCGCGCCCGGGTCCAGGTGGGACGCATCTCCCGCTTCGGCCTGCTGGAAATGTCCCGGCAGCGCCTGCGCCCCTCCCTGGGCGAGACCAGTGCCATCGTCTGCCCGCGCTGCACCGGCCAGGGCACGATCCGCGACACCAAGTCCCTGGCCCTCTCCATCCTCCGGCTCATGGAGGAGGAAGCCATCAAGGAGCGCAGCGCGGAAGTCCGCGCCATCGTCCCCGTGGACGTGGCCGCCTACCTGCTCAACGAGAAGCGCAACGCGCTGACCGACATCGAGCGCGTCACCCGGGCCCGGGTGCTCGTGGTGCCCAACCCGAACCTGGAAACCCCCCACTTCGACGTGCAGCGCCTGCGCGACGACGAGGTGAACGGCGACCACGAAACCAGCTACAAGATCGACGTGGAAGTCCCCGAGGCCGAGCAGATAAGCGACGCCCATGACGCCGTCCCGCCGCCACCGAAAGCCATCGTCGAGGCGCCGCGCCCGACGCAGCCGGCCCCGGCCGCCCGGGAAGCGGCAGTGCCGGAGCCGGAGCCGCCGACGGCCGAACCGGCGCCGAAGGCTGCGGCGCCCGCGCCCGCGCAGCAACCCGCTCCCGCGGCGGCCCCCGCGCCGCGCGACGGCCTCCTCCGCCGCCTGGCGGTCACCCTTTTTGGCCCCGCCGAGCCCGTGGCACCGGCTGCGCCGGCCCCCGAGCCGGCCCCGGAAGCCCGCAAGGCGCAGGACGACGGCAAAGCGCGTAAAGAGACGCGCAACGACACCCAGGGTGGTGAGCGCAGCGAAGAGCGACGCGAGGGCTCCAGCCGCCGCCGGCGCAAGCCGCGCAAGCCGCGGGAAGACGCCGCGCCGGGCACGGCAAAGGAGGCCGGGCAGGAGACGACCCGGGAAGCCGCAGAGGCGGCCGACGGCGACGGGAACCAGGCCCCGGGGAAAAGCAATGGCGAGCAGAAGTCGGGCAGCAGCCGGCGCCGGCGCCGGCGCAAGCCGCGCCGCAGCGACGACGGCGCCAGCGCCAGCAGCAGCCAGGCCGACAACCGCTCCGACGATTACGACACCGACTACAACCCGGACGAGGACGACTCGCTGGAGGCAATGGACAGCAACGAGGATAACCTCGCCCTGCGCCGCCGCCCGAGCGACATGAAGCGTGCGCGGCCGCAGCGCCGCCGGCGCGAGACAGAGGCCCTGGACCTGCCGGAGAACCTGACCGGTGGCGATGGCGCCAACGTCGAGCTGCCCAGGGCCCTGGCGGACAAGGTCGCTCGGGAGGCACCGGCGGAAGGCGATGACCAGAACGCCGAAGCCGCAACCGCGCGTGACGTTGCGAGCGCGGAAGCCACAGCCCCCCCGGCGGGAGAGCCGCCGGCACCCGAAGAGGCCCCGGCTGCTGAAGCACCCGTGAAGGCAGAAGCCTCACCGGGCGATGCGGAAAGCGCAGTGGCCGGGGACCCCGCCGCGGCAGGGGAAGCTGTCGTCGAGGAAAGCGGCGAGGAGGAAAGCGTCGGGGTAACGACCCGGCCCGCTGCTGAAAGGGAGGCCGCCCCCGAAGTCGAGCAGGCACCGGCGGCGAAAGAAGCCGCGGAGCCGTCCCGCCCAGAGCCCGTACGCAGCCAGGCAGCCGCCAACGAGCAGCAGCCCGGTTGCGGCACGACCGCGGCAGGTGCCGGGGGCATGACTGCGCAGGGACGCGCCGGCAATGACCCGCGCGTCGCACCGGCACCGGTCACGGAGGTCCGTATCGAAACGGCCCACATGACCCTGTTCAGCGACACCCCGGCCCCGGCCGTCGAGCCCCCGGCACGCAATGTGCCGCGGGCCAGCAACGACCCCCGCGGCCCGCGCCGCAACGAGGGCGCCGCCGGTCAGCAGGGCTGACGGCAGCGGCACCGCCGGCGGTTGTTAGCCGCCGGCGGTGCCGTATAATCGCGCATTCATGGTGGGCTGGCTGAGTGGTCGAAAGCGGCGGTCTTGAAAACCGTTGAACCGAGAGGTTCCCGGGGTTCGAATCCCTGGCCCACCGCCACAACCCGGCAAGGGGTGCCGAACGGCGCCCCTTGCCGCTTTGAAGCGCCGAACGAACAAGAGACTGTTTCGACCCGCCAGTCACCGCAGCCACAGCGGTATACCGATAAGAAGCTGCGGCAGGAAAACGCCATGTACCAGACCCTCCACATCGACAGGCACGGCTCCGTCGCGCACCTCTGGCTCAACCGGCCCGACAAGCTCAATCCCCTGTCGGTACACGCGCTGGAGGAGATCGCGGCGGCGGCGCGGGAACTCGACGGCGACCCGGACATCCGCGTCATTGTCGTCGGCGGCCGCGGACGCAGCTTCTCGGCCGGGGCTGATCTCTCCGGCTTCCCGGGCCCGGGCGATAGCGGTGCGCGCGAGGCCGCCGACGCGGGACGCCGGATGGCGGATGCTCTCGAGGCGGTGCACGCCATCACCATCGCCCGCATCCAGGGCTGGTGCGTCGGTGGCGGCCTCGTCCTCGCCGCCGCCTGTGACCTGCGGGTCGCGGCGGACTCGGCCCGCTTCTCGATCCCCGAAGTGGACCTCGGAATTCCCCTGGCCTGGGGCGGTATCCCGCGGCTGCTGCGGGAACTCGGCCCGGCGCTGACCAAGGAACTGGTGATCACCTGCCGTCCCTTCGATGCCGACGAGGCCGCGCGGGCGGGCTTCCTGAACCGGGTGGTGGCAGAGGCGGCGCTCGACCAGGCCGTCGAGGGTCTTGCCCGGGAAGTGGTGCAGCGCCCCGCCCTGCCCGTGCAGGCCACCAAGCGACACGTCGATGCCGTGACCGCCAACCAGGTCGGCCTCAACCGCGCCTGGTCCGACGCCGACAGCCTCCTCGCGGCGCTGATGGACCCGGAATGCGAGGAGGCGCGGGCGCGCTACCTCGCGGCCCGCGGCCGCCGCTGAATCAGGTCCGCCGGGCCACGTAGTAGCCGTAGCTGACGAAGGCGCGATTGCGCTCGTAGAGCGCGATCTCCTCTCGCTCCGCGGCCACGATCGCCTTCGCCGCTTCGGCGTTGTCGAAACGATCGAGAAACGCGGGGAAGCGCGCCTGCAGCGGTCGGTAGTAATTGTCCAGCCAGCAGCGCTCCGGTAGCGGAAAATAGCCCAGCGGCGCATAGCCGCTATCCTCAAGGGTGGCCAGCTTGGCGCCGGCCGTCGCCACCTCGGGATACTCGCGCAGCCAGTGCTGCGTCAGTTCTTTCGGCCGTTCCGCGGTGAGCCAGGTGAGCTCGGAGACTGCGAGGATGCCGCCGGGCTTGAGAAAGCGGCGCCAGGCGCGGACACCGTTCGCAAAACCCATAGTGTAGATCGCGCCTTCCGACCAGATCGCATCAAGCCCCGCGTCGTCGAAGGGCAGGTCCTCCATCGGCGCGGTCAGCGTCTCGACCCGCCCGGCAAGCCCGTCTGCCACCGCGATCTCCTCGAGCCGGGCGAGAAACGCCGGCAGGAAATCCACCGCCGTAACGACCGCGTCCAGCTCCCGTGCCAGCACGCGCGTCGACGCCCCGGTGCCACAGCCGATGTCGGCGATGCGCAGCGCCGATCGCTGCCGGAGCCCCGACAGCGTGATCGCGAGGCGCGTTTCGTCGTCGCCACCGGGGCCCTGCCGGTCGCCCTGCTCATGCAGGGCCGTAAGAAGCGTCAGCTCATCCATCGGGGTATGCGCGGACGGTTCTGCCGTGTGACCACATTATCGCCAGCCCTCCCCGGCTTCCACACAGGAAAAGATCAGCCCCGTCTCCAGGTGCGCCACTTCCGGCCGGGTGGTGAGCGCATTCATGGCGAAATCGCGCAGCGCCTCGGGATCGCGCACGCCCACGTGCACCAGGAAGTCATTGGCGCCGGCCACGTGGTAGAAGCGCATGACCTCGGGCAGGCCGAGCACGTAGTCCTGGAATGCCGCCACGTCGGCCGCGGTGTGCTCGCGCAGGCGCACGGCGATCAGCGCCTGCAGGCCGATGCCGAGGGCCGCCGGGTCCAGGGTGGCGTGGTAACCGCGAATGATGCCGGCGCGTTCGAGTTGCCGCGTGCGCACCAGGGTCGTGGAGGGCGCGAGGCCCACCCGCCCGGCAAGCGCCTTGTTGCTCAGGCGAGCATTGTTCTGCAGCTGGCGAAGAATCTCGAAGTCCGTTTCGTCGAGGTTTGCGCCGCGGCTCGCAACCGCATTTTCTTCACTGTTGATACTTTTCATCAAATAAAGCTCAAGATTAGGGGCGAAATCCGAAACCTAATACAGCATAACAGCGCTCCGGGAGAACCACCATGGCCAGCAGCGACACTCATAACGACCCCATCGAAGCCCTCGCCTCCCTCCGCCACGAGTTCGGCGAGCACGGTGGCGTGAACATGTCCATCGAAGCGAGCTCCACCTTCACGGTGGTGGACCCGGCGACCATGCCGGACATCTTCGCCGGGCGTAAGGGGCCGGAAGCCGGCGGCTGCTACCTCTACGGTCGTCACTTCAACCCCACGGTGTACAACCTCGGCCGCCAGCTCGCCGCGCTGGAGGGCACCGAGGCCGCCTATTGCAGCGCCAGCGGCATGGGTGCCATCTCCGCGGTGATCCTGGCCCTGTGCAACGCCGGTGACCATGTTGTGGCCAGCCACACGATCTACGGCGGCACCTGGGCGCTGCTGCACGACTTCATGCCGGCCAAGACGGGGGTGACCACGGCCTTTGTCGACACGACGGACCTCGCCGCAGTAAAGAACGCCATCACCGACCGCACCCGCCTGCTCTACGTCGAGAGCCAGTCCAACCCCACGCTGCGCGTGGCCGACATCCCGGGTCTGGCCGCCATCGCCCGCGAGGCCGGCATCCCCCTGGTGGTGGACAACACTTTCACGCCCCTGGTGCTCTCCCCGGCCCGTCTCGGTGCCGACATCGTGGTGCACAGCCTGACCAAGTTCATCGGCGGCGCCTCGGACCTGATCGGCGGCGCGGTCTGTGCCAGCGCGGACTTCATCGGCAACCTCATGGACTTGCACACGGGGCCGCTGATGATCCTCGGCCCGACCATGGACCCCACCGTGGCGGCCGGCGTCGCCCTGCGCGTGCCGCACCTGCCGCTGCGCATGGCGGCCCACAGCGAGCGCGCCCTGGCCCTGGCCGAGCGCACCGCCGCCCTCGGGGTACCGGTCGCCTACCCTGGCCTTGCGTCACACCCGGACCATGCGCTGATCCAGCAGCTGCGCCACGCGGACTACGGCCACGGCGGCCTGCTGACGATCGATGCCGGCACGGAAGAGAAAGCCATGGCGCTCATGCACACGCTGCAGAACGAGCACCAGTTCGGCTACGTGGCCGTGAGCCTCGGCTACTTCGACACCCTCATGTCCTGCTCGGCCACGAGCACCTCGAGCGAGATGCCGGAAGAGGCCCTCGAGGCGGCGGCGATCCGGCCGGGGCTGGTGCGCATGGCGGTGGGGTATACGGGGACGCTGGAGCAGCGCTGGGGGCAACTGCGGACGGCCCTGGAATCCGTCGGGCTCGCCTGAGCAATGTAGACCCTCTAGAAGTTGTCGCTCGACGTGTAATTGCAGGTGGCGTGAGCGTGTTCCAGCTACCTGCCATCCTCCCGCAGCCGGCCTTCCACATACTTATGCAGGATGCTTGCAATGAGCGTCTGGTAGGGGATGCCCTCCTCCAGCGCCCGCTTCTGCAGGCCACGCAGATCCTTGGACGACAGGCGGATATTGACCCTGGCATCTTTCTTGACGAGGGCCTCCGCATAGCTTCGGTGACGCCGGGCGATCTCCTGGCCATCCGGTGAGCGTCGTAAACTGCCTTGCTAGAGGGCATCGAGAATATCCTGTTCTTCGCGGGAAAGCTCGCCCATGTGTCTGCTCCCAAACAGTCTCGCGTCGCCTTGCGGCTCGGAATAACGGTCTTCAGGAAGACCTCGGCGTCGGATTCCACAAACGGCACCAGGTAGACGCACTCCTCGATCGCGATCACGTGTATCCGCTGGCCGGGGTAGCGCGCCTGGTTCGGGTGCTCAAAGGTGTCCAGGATATCGCTGGCCATGATGTGGAACACCACGTCCTCGAAGGACATAGCGCGCTCGGCTTTGAGCAACGCGTTTTCTTCGGGGCTCCAGAGGATCGTTTTCACTACCCAACTTCGAACAATGTGTGCCTTTTACATTCATCACGCCCGTGCCCGATAGCAGCGACGCGGCGGTAGTATAGCGCCGGTTGAGTGCCACAGCAGCGTAGGGCTGGCCAGGCAGCTACGACGCGTCATGGGCTTCGACCCGGTCGAGGAGCGCGTCCATATCGCGCAGGAACCAAGCCGGGCGCATGGGATGTGCCGCGTGCGGGGTGTCCGGGTACTCCACCACGTCAATCAGGTCCGGATGCATCGCGCGGAGGCGTTCGAACGCCGCCCCCGGGTCGAACTCGTCCCCCGTCGGGTCGATGATCAGCATCGGCACGTCCAGGTTGCGGTAGGTGATGATCGGGTGTGTGCGGCGCCAGGACTGGGCCAGCAGCGGCAGCTCGTGGCTGCGGGCCGGGTCGATGGTCGCGGGCCCCTCACCGAGCAGCCGCGGCCCGTCGTAGTGCGGGACGAACTCGCCCTCCGCGTTCACCCCGATCCAGGATTGGAAGGTCGGCGCCACCCGCGCCGGCATGGTTCCCCCCCAGCCGGGCAGGTAGAAGCCGGCCAGCGCCTGAAAGGCCTGAAATCGCGTGGGAAAGACGAGGTCATCGTGCTTCGGGAAGCTGCCGGCCAGCGCCTTCATCGCTTCGAAATTGCGCTCGGTGCGGGCCTGTACCGGATCCGCACCACCGTCCTCCAGCACGAGCGCCAGGGCCCGCTCCGGGTAGTGATCGTAGAACGCGGTGGTGACACCGCCACCGAGGGAAAGGCCGCCGATGACCGCGCGCTCGATGCCGAGCTGGTCCATCATCGCCGCGATGTCGTCGGCGATGTGGGACAGGGAGAACGCGTAGTCCTCGACCTCGGTCTGACCGTGGCCACGGTAGGTGATGGCGTAGACGTGATAACCCAGCTCGGCAAGCTGCGGGCCGACATTGACCAGCTCGAAGCCGGTGCTGGAGTAACCGTGGGACCAGACCAGGGGCACCCCGCCCTCCTCGCCCCATTCGAGGTAATGCATGCGGATGCCATTGACCTCGATGAAGTGGCCGTGGTCCGCGTCGATGCGCTCGTACTCGGCCAGGGACTCCTTCACCAGCGCACGATTTGCCGGTGTGTCCGGAAAGACCGGTGGCTGTGCCTCGGCGGCGAACAGGCCGCTCGTGAGCAGGGCGGCAACGAGGGCGCCGGCCATGTGATTGACGTTCATGAGCTGTCTCCTGTCGTCTCGGCCGCCGGTGCGGCGCTGACTGTGTTGGGGGATGGCGACCCCGCCGGGTCATCGCCGGTGCCGGCAGGCAGCGCCGCCAGGATGGCGGCAACGTGGCGATTGAGATCAAAGCGGCCGCCGTTGGTCCAGCCGGCCCGCACGATGACCGCGTCGCGGGACGGCACGACGATGATGTACTCGTCATTGAAGCCCGCGGCCATGTACAGGTCCCGGGGCGCATCAGGCAGTTCGCGCTTTTCGGGAGCGGCCGGGTCACCGGCGTTGAGCCAGAACTGGCCGCCGTAGCGCCGGTCCGGCGCCTGAGTAATCGGGGTCGTGGCGAAGGCAACGTACGCCGGCGACAACAGCTGCCGGCCGTTGATCCTGCCCCCGTTCAGCAGCAGGAGTCCGAAGCGCGCCCAGTCCCGGGCGCTGGCATAGAAGTAGGAGCTGCCCACCTGCGCACCGGACACGTCGACCTCGAACACGGCGCTGTGCATCCCCGCCGGTGCGAAGAAACGCTCCCACACATAGCGCTGCAGTGCCGGCAGCTCGCCGCCGGCGGCATCGAACAGGATCTGCGACAGCAGGTTGGTTGTGCCGGAGGAATAGGACCAGTGAGTGCCTGGCGGGTGCGCCAGCGGCTTGCGCGCCGTGTAAGCCGCCATGTCCGGCACCTTGAACAGCATGTTGGTGCTGTCGTTCCCTGGCCCGTAGGGATGCTCCACGAAATCCAGCCCGTCGGTCATCGTCAGCATGTGCCGAAGGGTAATCGCGCCGCGGGGGTCGCCGGGCTCGCGCCAGGCAGCGATCGGTGCGGGCGCATCCAGGGCCAGCACGCCGTCGGTGACCAGCGTGCCGATCAGTGCGCTGGTTATGCTCTTACTCGCCGACCAGGCCAGGAAACGGGAATCGGGGCCGAAGCCAGGCGCGTAGCGCTCTGCGATCAGCCGCCCGCGGTGCACCACCAGCAGCGCACGGGTGTCGATCGTGACCCCGGGGGTATCCTCCGCGAAGGCCGCATCGATGGCCTGCGCCAGCGCGGCATGATCCAGACCCTCTACCGACGGCGCGGGCGCCACATCGCGCCCGCGCGGCCACCGTGCCTGCGGGTCCGGGGGGGCCGGCGGTGCCGCCAGCGCGCGGCTCTGGGCGAGCAGTTCGTCGCGCGTGGTATCGATCATCAGGGTGCAGCCAAGCCCGGGCCGGTACAGCGCCGTGCGCTTGAAAAACCCGAAATAGGAGGCCGAGGCGGTCGCCGCTGAGGCATCGAATTCAAAGCGCGCATGGGAGAGGAGCGGTGCCATGAAGGGTCGCAGATCACGGGCGATGACGGCCTCCGGCGCGCGCCCCTGAAGGTAAACACCGGAACAGGCGAGCTTGGCGCCCACGCCGGTGCCCATGGTCATCTCGCTCACGGACAGGAACGGCAGCCCGCGGTCGTGGACGATCCACGCCGCCGCGGCGCCGAGCAAGAGCAGCGGAACCAGCAGCAGAGCGCCGGTGCGGATTACGCTTGCTCGGGGCATAGGGCGTCTCCAGCTTCTGCGCGACGGGGGCCGCAACCACCACCGCTGACCCTCGAGCGCGGGGTGCTTGTCACGGTCAGAAGTCGTAGGTCAGGTTGAGCCCCACGGTGCGCGGCGGGTTGGTGGGAATCTGCTCGAAGACCGGCCCCTGCCGGTCGATCGTGTAGGGGATGGCCTCATCGAACAGATTGTGCGCGAACAGCGACACGCTGTAACCCCGGGCGCTGCGCACGCCGACGTTGAGATCCATCAGCTCGTAATCGCCGAGGGCAACGTCGAGGTCGGTGTTGAAGTCATTGAGACGGTCGCCGACGTAGCGGTACACCAGGGAGCCGAACAGGTTGAACTGACCCCCCAGCGGCCGGTCGTAGTTGGCGCTGACCGTGAACTGCTCCTCGGCCGCCCCGGGCAGCGTGTCCCCTTCCTTGCCGGATACACCGCCGGGTACGTCCTCCTGCAGCTCCGGCCGCGTGACGGAGCCGGCCACGGAGATATCGAGGTGCTGCGTCAGCATCGCCGCAACGCTGAACTCGAAGCCGGGAATCTCCGCGGCGCCGGCGTTCTGCGTCGTTCGCGCGAAGGTGACCGGGTCCTGCACTACCAGCTGGATATCGTCCCAGTCGATGAAAAACAGCGCCGCGTTGGCCACCAGGCGCCCGTCCAGCCAGGTGCTCTTCAGCCCCAGTTCGTAGCTCCACAGCGTGTCCGAGTCGTAGGTGCTGAAGGGAGCGATGGCCGTGGGCTGGTTGAAGCCGCCGCGCCGGTAGCCGGAGGCTGCGGTGACGTAGCCGAACAGGTCCTCGTTGAAGGCGTGCTCCAGCGACACTTTGTAGGTGTCCACATCTTCCTGGGTGGCGAACTCGATGCCGCGGATCGCCGCAGTGCCATCGAATTCGAGGAAGAAGCCATCGGTCTTGGTAAAGGTGGTCGCGAATTCGACATCGGACCGACGGTAGCCGACGGTGAGCCTGGTGGCATCGGTGAACGCCCACCCCAGCTCACCGTAGACGGCTCGCTCGCTGCTGGGTCTTTCGGCTTCCGAGTCGATGGCGAGTGCGCCATCCTCCACCGGCAGGAAGCCGAACACGGCATCGCCACTGCCGAGGTAGACGATGTTCTGATAACCCTCGTCCTGCACGTCCTCGTAGTAGGCACCGGCTATCCAGTCGAGCCGGCCGCCACCGGTCGAGACCAGGCGGAGTTCCAGCAGATCCGTGTCGATGGTGCCACCGCTCGGCTGGGCGACACCGTCACAGACGCAACCGTTGGTGATGGCGACGAACTCTCGCTGATCGAACACGAAACCCCATTCCTCCTCGGTCCGCGTCGCCAGCAGCTTGGCCGTGAAGCTGTCGAAACGGTATTCGAGGTCGAGATTCAGGATCTCGTAGTCGCTGCTGGATTCCTGCACCACGGCGCCGATGGCGCGGCGCGAGGCGGGGTCCGCCGGGGTGATCGCACCGGCGGGATCCGAGGCCGGGGTGCGGATGGTCGTGGTCCAGTTGTTGCCGGCATCGATCTCCTGGTAGAGGTAGAGAACGTCCGCGGTGAAGGCCTCGCTGGGTGTCCAGCGCAGTGCCAGGCGGCCGCCAACGGTATCCTCCTCGTTGATATCGTCCTCGCCAAGCTCGACATTGTCGATATAGCCGTCGTGCTGGTAGCTGTAACCGACCGCGCGCAGCGCCAGCGTATCGCCGAGAGGCAAATTGATGTAACCGTAACCGCCGGCGTTGTCACCGCCGTCTTCGGTCTGCGAGAGGTAGCCGTTTATACCGCCCGTGAGTGCCGTTGTGTCCGGCATATTGGCGATGTAGCGAATAATGCCGCCCATGGCGCTGCGGCCGAACAGCGTGCCCTGCGGTCCCTTCAGCACCTCGACGCGGTCAATGTCCACGAGGCGCAGCGGCGGCGCGCTCGAAGTGACACCCGAGATGACGAAGTCGTTCAGGTAGGCGGCCGTCGTCGGCGCGCCGGTTTCCTGCGTGGAGGTGGCAATATTGCGGATGATGACCCGGTTATCGGCCGGCCCGGTATTGAACGCCGTTACGCCGGGCACCGCATCGAGAAACTGGGCGGCATTGGTGTAGACATTGTCATCCAGCGCCTCGCCGCTCAGGGCGCTGATCGACAGCGCCGTCTCCTGCACGCCGGACTGCCTGCGCGTGGCGGTGACGATCACCTCCTCGAGCAGGCGTGCCCCGTCTTCACCGTTCTCCTGGGCGAGCAGCCCGCCGCTGAAAAAGGTCGCCAGCGCCGTCAGCAGGAAACCGCCTGCGCGCGCGGCATCGCTACCGGTGTGTTCCTCGTGGGTCACATCCTTCATGTTCTTTTCCCTCTCCCCCCGGGCCGCGGCAGCCACCGGCTGCACCACGATTACCCCGTCAGCATTGATCCGACCGGTATAGCCGGAACCGGTGAGCAGGGCCGCCAGCGCCTCGCCGGGCGTGTAGCTGCCGGCCAGGGCGGGCCCATCGAGCGCGCTCAGCGCATCGAAGGGAAACAGCGTCTGTGCGTCCAGTGCCTCGGCCAGGGCACGCAGGGACCGGTCCAGGCGCTGGGCCGGGATATCCAGCACCAGGCGCGCCGGCTCCCGGGCTCCGGCCGGCTGCCCGCCGAGCACGAAGGCCACGATGATCAGCGCAAGGAGCGCCCGCCGCGGCCACGCGGCCTGCTCGCTATACAGGACAGGCAGCATCAGGAAACCCCCCAAGGGGATTTCGCCGGGGGCGCGGCGGATCATCGGCGGGCGAGGAGGTGTACGGTCCCGTCGGCGTCGCGCCGCACGTCGATGGGGAAACCCGCCTCGAGGGCCTGCAGCATGGCGCCGGTGTCGCCGGCGCGGAAGTAGCCGCCGATGCGCAGGTCGCGCAGCGCGGGATCGTTGATCACGATCCGCGCCTCCGTGTAGCGGCCGATCTCGTCGATGACCTCGGCCAGCGGCTCCCCGGCGAACGAGAGCATGCCCTCGCGCCAGGCGAGCTCGCGGGCCAGATCCTCGGTGGAGACGGGCTCGGCGAGCTCCAGCGTTTCCGCCAGGCGGACCCGCTGGCCGCGCTTCACCGTGCCGAGGATGGTCCTGCGCTCGCCGAGCAGCGAGCTGCCCGGGCCGCGCTCGGCGAGCTCGACCACGCCTTCCGTCACCAGCACCTCGAGGCCGGCGCTATCCCGGCGCAGGGAGAAGGCCGTGCCCACGGCTCGCACGCTGCGGCCATCGACGTGTACCACGAAGGGCCTGGCGGGATCGTGGCTTACCTCGAAGTAGCCCTCCCCCGCCAGCAGGTAGAGATCGCGGCTGCGCTCCCCGTAGGCCACCCGCAGCTGGCTGCCGGTGTTGAGCTGCACCGTGGACCCGTCCGCCAGGCTGATGCTGCGCTGCTCACCGATGGCCGTCGCGTAGAGGACCGGCGCCTCGCTCGCGTTCTCGTTCCGGGTGAGCACGGGCGCGAGCACCACGGCCAGCAGTAGCGCGGCGACCCCGGCGAAGGCGAGCGCCGGGCGCCAGCGCGGGACACGCGCCCGCTGCGGCGGACGCGGTGCCGCCAGCTCCGTGAGGACGTTCAGCTCGCCCCAGAGCGTCGCCAGGCGGTCGATCGCCTCGCGGTGCCGGGGGCTGCGGTTGACCCATTCCCGGAAGGCGTCGAGATCCGCCGGCGAGGGCTCCTCACCGTCAAACTGGGCAATCCAGGCGCAGGCCTCCTGGTCGATGGCCGAGCGTTGATGGCTGGGGGATTCGGGCATGGTCAGGGTTACCTTTGCTGTTCTTGAGCGCCGTTCTCGAGGGTGCGGTCCACTGCCCCGACGCCGCGTTCGTCGTCCATGGCCGCCATGAACTGGCTGCACCGGTACAGGCCGGTGGCAATGTGCTTCTCCACCGTGCTCGTCGAGACGGACAGCGCCGCGGCGATCTCCCGGTGCGAATAACCATACACCTTGCGCATCAGGAAAGCGCGGCGGCACTGGGGCGGCAGGCGCGCGGCCGCCCGGCAGAAGAGCGCCAGCCGCTGCTCCCCCTGGTACTGCTCCTCCAGGCTCGGTGACTCGCCCGGCTCCCCGCCACCGGTGGCGTCTTCAATGTAGTCAGTCAGCGCCCGCGCTTTCCGCGACAGCTCGTTCAGCGCGACATTCCGGGCTACGCGGAACAGGAAAGCCCGCGGCGAGCGCACCTCCTGCCCGCGCTCCGCCTCGAAGGCCCGCAGGTACGCCTCCTGCGCCACATCGTCGATGTCACGCGGATCGACGAAGAAGCGCGCCAGGAAGCGCTTGAGGAAGTCCCGGTTTTCCAGGTAGGCGCTTGAAACGCGGGAACGCCCGGTCATGCCTTTCCTTGGACTCATCCCCGACAGCTCCCCGGGTGCAGCGGATACCGTCGCTACGCCCTTTTTTCACGATAACTGTATGAGACAGGCCAGCGGGCGGAAACCCCCAGCCGAACTCGGATCCGGGACCTCGCCCGCCCGCCCCCGCAGCATTCCCCGGGCGCCGCCGGGGCGCAACGCGTCGCCATGCCTGCGAGCCGTCAGCGCCCCGCTGCCAGGTGTTCGACGAAGAACCGGCGCTGCCGCTTCACGATAAAGGGATGCGAGCCTGCGCCCAGGTGATCGGCATTCGGCACCACATAGCTGGTGAAATCCTTGTCGGCCTGCATCAGCGACTCGAAAATCTGCATGGCGGCCCGCAGCGGGACGTTTTCGTCGATTTCCCCATAGACGAGCATCAGCTCCGCCTGCAAGCCATCGAGCAGGGGCAGGTTGCTCACCCGCTCGCGGACGCCGTCGGGATCACCGGGGGGACCGAAGAAGCGTTCGTTCACCACGCCGGAAAAACTCGAGCTCTCGTACTCGTGGGGCCCCACATGCGAGACCACGACGTCGAAGAAAGCGGGGAACAGGAGCGCGGCACGCAGAGAGCCGTAGCCCCCGTAGGAGAGGCCCGTCACGCCGACCCGCGACAGATCGAGATAGGGCCGCTGCCGCGCCAGCTGTTCCAGCGCGGCCCTGTGGTCCACCGCGCCGAAAACATCCTCCTGCCCCGCAAAGGCGTAGCGGAAGGCAGCATCACGGCCCGTGGTACCGCGACCGTCTACGGATACCACGATAAAACCGGCCTCCGCGGTCGCCTGGGCATTGAACGCGGTACTCGGGACAAAGTTATCTTTGAAGGACTTCGGCGCACTGGTGCGCTGCGGCCCGGGATACATCTGGTCGATAACGGGATAGCGTTTTCGCTCGTCGAAGGTCGTCGGCTTGAACAGCACGCCATGCAGCGGCGTCACGCCATCGGCAGCCGGCACGACAAAGCGCTCGGGGGGCGTCCACCCGGTTGCCAGCAGTGCCTCGATGTCGGCGCGCAGCAGCTCACTGACCAGTTCGCCATCGCGGTTCCGCACCACCAGCGTCGGCGGTGCATCCGTCGTCGAGAAACTGTCCACGAAATAGTTGCCGGATGGCGAAAGGCTTGAAGCCGGGGCGGCAAAACCCGCTGTGGGGAGCACGCTGCGCGCGAAGTCGTGCATGGCGTCCTCCGGCGTCAGCAGTACCGGTTCGCCGCCATCCATACTGACACGATAGAGATGCGCGTAATACGGGTTGCGACCCTCCTCGACACCCCCCGCCGTGTAGTACACCTCGCGGCGTTCCTCGTCCACGCGAAGCAGGTCAAAGACCACGCCGGCACCGCTGGACAAGCGGCGCTTGAGGTCACCGGTGACGGCGTCGTAAAGATAGAGCTGCCCCGACCCTTCACGCTGGGAGTACCAGAGGAACTCACTCCCGTCCGCGCTGTAGTGAAACGCCGGAAAGTGGTAATCATGGGCGTTGAAGCCGTACCAGTGTGCCTGCTCCTCCGCGATCAGTTCCCGGGTCGTCCCGCTCTTCAGGCTGATCTCGATCAGGCCGTAGCGCTCTCCCCCAGAGGTGGCGGTGACCAGCACGAGCGTCCCTTTCTCGACGCTCCACCAGACCACACCGAAGGAAAGATAAAGATCCGCATAGTCCTGCAGCAGCGCCGGATCAATATCGATGACCCTTTTAACGCCCGTTTGCGTGTCGAAAACGGCCACCTCGGTAGCGACCTGGACGCGGTCTGCCGGGAACACAGTCCGATCCAGGTGGCCAACGGTAAAAGGCTGATCAGGGGGGAGGTGCTCAACGACATAGGGCCGCCGCGGGATGCTGCGCAGGTCGCGCCTGCCCGTCAGCAGGTAGCGTCCGTCTGGTGACCAGTGCACTGAGGCCAGCGGCGCATCCTTGCCTGCGCGCCGCCGCGCGACCCGGCTGAAGTCGATAGCCAGCTGCCCGTAGCTGAAACCGGCCTCGCCATCACTGCTGAGGCGCTGCTCTTCCCCGCTCGCCACGTCCAGCAACCACAGGTCGTGATCGCGCAGGAACACCACCCGCGTTCCCGCCGGATCGGGTATCCCGTTGACCATCGGCCCGGCGGCCCCGGCGGCTTCACAGGCCAGTGGTTCTCCGGAACAGCGGAAGCGCCTGCCCGCCAGCGAAACGGTGAGTCCATCTGCCTCCGGATTCAGGCTGTCAAGCGGCAGCCGGTCGGCAGCGAAACGATCGCCGGTAGCAAGGCTCAGTGCCCGCGCCAGGGCGTCATGATCGAAGGCGGATGATCTTGAGGCCGTCCTGGCATCGAAGATCCAATAGTGCCAGCCGCCGTCGCGCGTTTCTTCACGAAACCACAAGCGGTCGCTACTGCCAAGCCAGCGTGGCGCGACATGCAGGTTACGGATTTTTTCGAGCAGCCTGGCGGTCTCGAAATCAGCCGGGGCCGCCGAAAGGCCCACCGAGGTCAGAAGCAGGGCGACCAGTGCGACCCACGCCGGCCCGCTCCACTTCCCTTTGAAAAACACGCTTGCTCGCTCCATAAAAGATTCCTCACGCATCGGCTCGCGGGCTGGATCCGGACCCGTTGTCAGTCGTCTGCCAACAGCAGCCCGCCCAGCGACCGGAACGGCGCCGGCTCAAGCTGAAGATACGGCGCAAGCACCCGGGCCTCGTCGAGGGTAATAGCCAGCCCGCCCTCCTGGATGAAGGCCCGCAGTGCCGCAGGCGTCGAGCCCGCCGTGAGCATCGCCCGGCAACCGGCGAGGAAACCGCTCTCGTCCCAGAGCGCCGGAACCCCGGCAGGCCTGTGGGCTGGACGGGCCTTCGCGGCGATGCGCTCAAGGCTGTCCGGCGGTACCGGCATCGTCATCCCCAGGCCGTGGCGATAGGCCTCCATGAACAGCGCACCGCGCAGATAGGAAGCCTTCCAGGCCGCGTTCTCCACGGCCGGCGGCTCTTCCCGGGGCAAGGGCGGGGGCTGGTTGTCCAGCCAGCTCTGCACCAGCGCCTCGATCGGCGCGATCAGGCTCCGGTCGTGGGCGAGGTTCCACTGGTTCACGGCAAGCACCAGCGCGGTGCCGTGCGCCGGCCAGGCGATGCCCATGGTCCGCCATCCGAACATGTGCCCGCCACCGTGGTGAAAAGCCCGCCCGGGGGAGCTCCAGTCGCGCAGCCACCAGATGAGCCCCTGGGACTCCCCCGGCAGCGGCTTGCCATAGTGGGCAATGGGCCCGTCGAAGGCGGGCGTGAGCATGCGCCGGGCACTCTCCTCCGACAGAATCCGCGCGTCGCCGTGGCGCCCCCCCGCCATCATCATCAGCAGCACTTTCAGGTGATCACGGGGGATGGACAACATGCCACCGGCCGGATACTCCTCGAGGAGCACCGGCAGGGATTCAAGCCAGACGGGCCCAAGGGCGGCGTAGCCTTTGCTGGTCATGGACCACAGGGCAGCGTCAACATGGTCGGGCGACTGCACCGGTGGCAGGGCCGAGTGGTCCATACCCAGCGGTGCAAGGATTTCCCGTGCCACGAATTCCGGGAAGCTCAGCTTCTCGGCGTTGACCGACTGTACGACAAGACCCAGCAATGCAACGCCGAGGTTCGAGTACTGACGTGTCGCGCCGACCGGTGCGGTCCACGTGGGTATTCCGCCAAGGCCGGGTTGCACCGGGGCGGAAAGCCGCGCCCGCACGGCCTCGGCAAGAGAACGGGGGTTTTCGTGGACGGGGCTGGCGACATCACCACCCAGCCCTGAGCTGTGATTGAGCAGATGCCCGATCGTCACGGTACCGCCGCCAAGGGGGTTGCTCACATCGAAAGCGAGGTGTTCTGCCACGGGGTCAGCCAGCGCCAGTTCCCCGCGGTCAACCAGGATCATGGTTGCAATGCCGGCGTAAACCTTGGCCATGGAACCGGAGTGGAACACGGTTTCCGGGGTCTGCGGGACAGCGCCGGCCACATCCGACCAGCCGTAGGCACCCTCCCAGGCCAGCTTCCCGTCAACGGCCAGCGCGATATTGAGCCCGGGCGCGCCGTGGGCGTGCAACAGCGCGGGAATCAGCGCATCGAGCGCCTGCGCCAGGCGGAGCGCCGCCCCCGTGCTGCTGTGGAGCCGGGAAAGCTTCGGCAGCTCGCTCGCCACCCCTTGCGGTGCGGCGTAGGCGTCGCTCAGCACGGCCAGCAGCACCACTGCGGCGCAGTAACGCGCCAGGCGCAAGCATTGCTTCCCGCGCTTCGCCTGCTGCTCCGTCCGGCCGCGTTGTCGACAAAGCACCGGACGGCGCTGAACGCCGTTGCCTTCAGACGAGCGCTTCATGACACCACCTCCAGAGGTACGCCGCGTGCGGTCGGGCTGCGAGCAGAAGCATCGCGTCGCTCTCCGCAACGAGGACGGCAGCCACGCCGGCAAAGCGCGTCCTCGCACAGTGACCGGGACGAACGGCACCGACGTCCATGGTCGTGCCGCGGGCAAGCAGGCGATGCCGTTCCCCGCCCCCGATGCGCAAGGTCACCAGCCCGTCACTGGTCACCGTCGCGGCCGCTGCACCGAGCCGGGCCTGCAAGTGTAATGCGGCGTCGATCGGCGATTCATCATGCAGCCGGTCCGCATCCAGCAACAGCCAGTCTCCCGGTGCGCAGCCCGCAAGGCGGCAGCCATCGACCGTGACCACGTCACCGGTGGCGGGAAGTCCCCGGCCCAACGCTTCTTCGACCCGCCGAACAGCGGACGCATCCTGCGCCAGAAGCCGCAGCCGCAGTACGGCCTGCCTCTGAACAGCCTCAAGGACGACAGCTCCCCGGGTGACGGCTTTTTCAGCAAGCGGCGGCGCCGCGACAAGTTCAGCCATGAAGGCGCTCTCCGTCCGGGTCGTAAAAGGCGGGGGCAACCAGCCGCGCAGCGGTCTGCTCACCCTGGTACCAGACCTGCACGGTCTCTCCGCGTCGCTCCACCGCCGCCTCAACCAGGCCCAGCGCCACGGTACGACTCAGCGTCGGGCTGTGATGGGCTGAGGTCACGTAACCGGCTGATCGCTGTCCATCGGCCGAGAGCACGTGGGCACCATCGGTAAGCGCCACCCCGGGCTCGAGCGGTTCAATGCCTGTGAACTGGCGGCGCCCCGGCTCCCGGCCCGCCGGCAGCATCAGCGAACGCCGTCCGACAAAGTCAGCCTCCTGCTTCGAAATGGCCCGGCCCCAGCCATAGTCCTGGGGCATACTGGTCCCGTCCGTGTCCGTGCCCACGTGGACGTAGCCCTTCTCCAGACGCAGCACCAGCAGCGCCTCCAGCCCGAAGGGCTGCAGCCCCAGGTCCGCGCCAGCCGCCAGCAGGCTCTCCCACAGGGCCTGGCCGAAACTTGCCGGAACGCTGATCTCGAAGGACACCTCGCCGGTAAAGCTTGCCCGCAAGACACGGCAGGGGACGCCACAGAGTGTCCCGCTGCGGAAACGCATGTGCGGGAAAGCTGCGGCGTCCAGCGGCAGGTCCGAAGGCAGGCGCGCAAGAACCTGGCGGGAGGCCGGGCCGCTGAGCATGATCGTGGCCCAGGCCGCCGTGACACCACTCACCAGCACAGCCAGGTCCCGCCATTCGCACTGCAACCATTCCTCCATGTGCTCGTGGACCATCGCCGCCCCGCCGGACGTCGCGTGGACCAGAAAGTGATCGTCAGCGATGCAGACCACCACGCCGTCATCGATGATAATGCCCTCCTCGTTGAGCAGGAGCACGTAGCGCGCCGCCCCGGGGCGGAGCGTCAGCAGGTTGTTCACATACAGGCGATTCAGGAACACGCGCGCATCCGGCCCGCGCACCTCGATCTTGCCCAGGGAGGAGTAATCGAGAAGACCCGCGGCACGGCGCACTGCGAGTACTTCGCGCTGCACGGCGTCGTCCTCGGTCTCACCGGACCGCAGGTAGCAGGCCGGCCGCTGCCAGCCGCCGTATTCCTCGAGCTTACCGCCCAGCGCCCGGTGCGCGTCATGCGCGGGAAGCTCACGCCAGGGGTGGTACAGCGCGCCCACTTCGACGCCGCCGAAGGCGCCGAGCGTTGCCGGGTGGTAGGGAGGCCGGAATCGCGTGGTCCCCACCGCCGGCACCGGCTGCCCGGTGAGCTGCGCCAGCAGGCCAAGCGCGTTGACGTTGCTCGTCTTGCCCTGGTCGATGGACATCCCCGCTGTGGTGTAGCGCTTCAGGTGCTCGACCGAGCGGTAGTTCTCGCGCACGGCGAGTTCGATGTCGGCAACGGTGACGTCGTACTGCAGGTCGACCCACTGTCGATGAGCGCTGGGGCCCGGCGTCCGCCACCAGGGGAGGAGGTTCAGGGGCTCGCCGAAGTCACCGGCGGCGCGGCCGACGACCGCCATCGGGGCATCCGTTGCATCCGGCACGAAACAGGCATCCGCCTCCCGCCAGCTCAGCTTGCCGCCTGCCTGGGAGTACAGATGCACCGTGGGCGACCAGCCACCGGCGACCGCCAGCAGATCGCAGGCCAGGCGCGTGCCCGGGCCCACCAGCCGGTCCCCGGCTTCCGTGAGCGACTGCACCGTGATCGCCGAGACAGCGCGCCGGCCATGCACCGCGACCACCGCGTGGCCCAGGTACTGAACGATCCCCGCGGCGGAAGCGGCCTCCTGCAGGGCCGGGTCCACCTCGCGGCGCAGGTCAACGATGCGGGCGACCGGCACGCCCCGGGCGCTAAGCTCAAGGGCACGACGCCAGGCGCTGTCGTTGTTTGCATAGACGGCCAGCTGCCGCCCCGGCACGACGCCGTAACGCAACGCATACTCCACCACGGCAGAGGCCAGCATGATCCCGGGGCGGTCGTTATCGGGGAACACCAGGGGACGCTCGAGCGCGCCGGTCGCAAGCACAACCCGGCCCGCGAAGAGACGCCAGAAACGCTGCCGGGGCTCATCCGTTGGCGCGGCGGTGCCGAGATGGTTCGTACAGCGCTCGAGCGCGGCCAGCGTCCGATGGTCATAGCAGCCGTTCACCGTCGTCCGCGGCAGCAGCCGCACATTCGGCCGCCGGTCCAGCTCAGCAACGGCCTCTGCAAGCCAGCGCGCATCATCCTTGCACTGGCTCGCCAGCAGGCGCCCGCCGAGGCGTTCCTGCTCGTCCACCACCCACACTCGGCACTGTGGATCCGTGCTGGCTTCGAGCGCCGCGGTCAGCCCCGAGCGCCCCGCGCCGATGACCACAACGTCCGCGTGGGCGTTCTCCTTGACGTAGCGCTGGTCATCCGCCATTGCCGGTGCGCGCCCAAGGCCCGCGGCGCGGCGCACCAGCGGCTCCCAGAAGTGCCAGCTGGGCCATTTGAAGGTCTTGTAGTAAAAGGACGCCGGCAGCAGGGGGCGGACGAGATCCAGCAGACTTCCGACGTCACACCGGACGTTCGGCCAGGCGTTCTGCCCGCTTGCCCGGAGGCCGTCATAGAGCGGCACAAGCGTTGCCCGGGTATTGGGCTCGCCGCGGGCACCCTCCTCCAGCTGCACAAACGCACCGGCTTCCTCGACCCCTGCCGCGAAGACACCGCGAGGCCGGTGAAACTTGAAGCTGCGCCCGGCAATGGCGACGCCGTTGGCAAGCAATGCGGAGGCCAGCGTATCACCGGCGTAACCGCGGTAACGCCGACCATCAAAAGAGAACTCGACCGGAGTGGAGCGGTCGACCTGTGCGCAGGCGAGGCGTTCAACGGAGCGGATCACGTCCCGCCCTCCACTGCCAGGTTGGGCTGCGGCTCTCCCATCGCGTACACCGCCAGCACCTCGTGACTCACAAGATCCCGCGCCAGGTTGAACCACTGGCCACAGCCGTAGCGATGGTGCCAGCGCTCGAGCTGCGTACCCTTGGGATTCTCACGAAGATAGAGGTAGGCCGCCCACGTCTGATCATCCACTGCCGCGGGATCCGCCGGCCGCTCGATGTGGGCCTCACCGCCGCAGCGGAACTCGTCCTCGCTGCGCAGTCCGCAATGAGGACACGCGATTCGCATCATCAGGAAATCTCTCTCTTCACCATTAATCAGTGGGCCACGCCGGCGGCAGCGCCCTCATCGATCAGCCGGCCCTGGGCAAAGCGATCCAGCCCGAAGGGTTCGATGAGTTCGTGGGGCCGGTCTTCAGCCATGGTGAACGCCAGGGTCTCGCCACCGGCGGGGATCGCCTTGTAGCCACCGGTGCCCCAGCCGGTACTCAGATAGAGACCGGTAATGGGGGTCTTGCCGACGATGGGGCTGGCATCCGGCGCAATATCCACGATGCCCCCCCACTGCCGCAGTTGGCGCAGCCGGGAAAGGCGCGGGTACAGCGCCACCACGGCGTTGAGTACCGCCTCGGTGCCGCGAAGGGAGCCACGCTGGGAATAGCTGGGGTAGAGGTCCGTACCGCCGCCGATAATCAGCTCACCCCGGTCGGACTGTGACAGGTAACAGTGAACGCTGGGGCAGATCACCAGGTGGTCCAGGCACGGCTTCACCGGCTCGCTCACCATGGCCTGCAGGGTCTGGCTGACAATCGGCAGCCGGAGGCCTGCCTTTGCCGCCAGCACGGAACTGTGCCCGGCAACCGCGAGCGCCACCTTGTCGGTCTGCACGCGGCCGCGAGTGGTCTCTAAGCCTTTAACCCTGCCGTCACTGATGTCGAAACCGGTGACCTCGCAGTGCTGGATAAGGTCCACCCCGAGCGAGTCCGCGGCGCGCGCGTAGCCCCAGGCCACGGCGTCATGGCGGGAGATCCCGGCCCTTCGTTGCATGAAACCGCCATAGACGGGGTAGCGCGCGCTCGCGCTCATGTTCAGCAGCGGCACACGTTCAGCAATCTCCTCCCGCGACAGCAGCTCGCTGTCCACACCATTGAGCTGGATAGCATTCACCCAGCGCCGGAAGGTCTCCATCTCATGCCGGCTGCACGCGAGGCCGATCTGCCCATGCTGGCTGAGCATGATATTGAAGTTGAGCTCCCTGCCCAGCCCCTCGTAGAGCCGCAGCGCCCGCTCGTAGAAGCGCGTGCTCTCGGGATAGAAGTAGTTCGAGCGGCTGACTGCCGTATTGCGTCCCGTGTTCCCGCCACCGAGCCAGCCCTTTTCCAGCACCGCGATATTGCTCATACCGTGCTCTTTGGCCAGGTAGTAGGCCGTGGCCAGGCCGTGTCCCCCGCCACCGACGATGACCGCATCATAGCGTTCACGAAGCGAAGGGCTGCGCCAGGCCTGGGGCCAGCCGGCATGGCCCGTCGCCGCACCGCGAAGCAGTGACAGGAACGAGTACCTCATCGGCCTGCCGCGCACATCGCGGGGCGCTTTCCCGGTTGGCTGCTCCACGCCCATTTCAAGCCGTCACCCGGTCGCGGATGAGTTCGCCGTTGCGCACGATGACACTGATCGTCTCTTCGCCGCGGCTCAGCAGGCTGATATCGTCGAGCGGATTGCCGTCGACGAGGATCAGGTCCGCATAGGCCCCGGCAGCGATCACGCCCAGCCTGCCCTTTTCCTGGAGTATCTCCCCGGCAAGGCTGGTCGCCGACCGCAGCACCTGGAGCGGCGGCTCCAACTCGGCCCGGAGCACAAACTCCATGCCCTGACGGTGGTGCTGACCGGCCAGGAGGTCGGTGCCGAAACCGAGTTTCACGCCGGCGTTGACGAGGTTCTCCAGGCCCTGAAGCGTCGCCTCGTAGAAGCCTCGCAGCTTGTCCTGGCTGGCCTGCGGCAGGCCGAGTGCCGCGCCGTCGTCGGTCAGTGCGCGGGCCACAGAGAGCGTCGGAACGGCATAGACACCCTTCTCGGCGAGGAACGCGGCCGTCTCCGGAGACGCCATGGAGGCATGCTCGATGCTGCGTATTCCCAGCTCCGCGGCGCGCCGGATCGCGGCATCCGAGTGGCAGTGCGCCATGACATAGCTGCCCCGCACCTCCGCCTCGTGAACGGCAGCACGGATCTCCTCATCAGTGAACTGGAGCGGAAGCAGCGGATCCGTCGGACTCGCCACGCCGCCGGAACACATGAGCTTTACGGCCTTCGATCCGCGACGGAACTCACCCCGGACCGCCTTGCGCACCTCGTCGGCACCGTCGGCGATGGCGGTGAAGCGGGCCATGGCGGGCGCGTGGCAGGCACAGGTGACGAAATCCTGCTCGCGCGGGGAACGGAAGTCGCCGTGGCCGCCGGTCTGGGAGATGAAACGCCCGGTCAGATAAAAGCGGGGGGCCTGGACAAAACCGCGTTCGAAGGCCATCGCGTAGCCCGCATCGGTCCCGCCAGCGTCGCGAAGACAGGTAAAGCCCCGCTGCAGGCTCGCCTGAACAAAACCCGCGGCAAACATCGCCAGATACTCGCTCGGCGCCTGGCTCAACGCCGTGGTATCCAGGTCGGCAGCCGCAATGTGCACGTGGAGGTCTATCAACCCGGGCATGAGCGTCCTGCCGCCGGCGTCAATGACGCGATCCGCGGATAGCTGCAGCTCGCTGTCGGAAAACTCTTTGATCGTTCCATCCTCGACGTAGACGGAGCCGTTCTCCACAAGGTCGCCGCTCTCGCCATCGAAGACCGTTGCATGCTTGATCAAAAGGCTGCTCATCGTCCCTCCTCCGCGCCCGGGCGAACCTCAATGCAGGCACCAAAGCCCTCGCGCTCTACGGCTACAAGTTCACTGCGAATGCCCTGAGAGCGATTGCAGTGCTCGACATAGGCAACGACCTCGGCGCCCTCCTCCGAATCCGGCGCTACCGCGACAACGCGTCCGTCGGGCCGCAGGCGGCAGGGCACGAACCCCGCGCCGGTAATCTCTTCGCCGCTCGCAGTGACGTAAGCAAAGGCCGTAAGTCGCGCGTCCTCGTGCATGGGCAATAACGGCCAACCTTCCCTTGGCGCCAGCTGATAGCCGGCGGCATCCGGCGGCAGGGCCGCGAACATCGCCCTGGCCTCGTCGCTGAGCTGAAGCTTGAGATCGAATACGAAATGCCCGAGACCATAGAAAATCGGCTTGTTCCGATACCAGTCGATGCCCCGAAGCGTGTGATGATGGCAACCGGCAACGACGTCCACGCCCGCATCGATAGCAAGGCGCGCCAGTTCCTTCTCCAGGTCCGTCAGGTGATAGGGCCGCAGGAAGTCGCCCCAGTGGATACTGGCGATCACGATGTCCGCACGTTCGCGTGCTGCGGCAATATCGGCCCGCAGCGCGGCCAGGTCATTTTCGTCGAGAATCGTTCGGGTCTTTGGCGGTGTGCCGGGGATATGGTAGTTCTCATAGGCCGGCTGCCAGAAGTCGTAGCCACGCATGGGCACGACCCCCGGCACGTTGGAACGCGCTTCATAGCCCATGGGAAAGACACAGGCATAGCCGAGGACGGCGATGGTGCTATCCCCCGCCTGCACGAGCGCCGGCTCGCGGGCGGCCTGTAACGTCGGGCCTGCGCCGCAGGTCTGGCAACCGGCCTTGCGTAGCCGCTCCCGGTTCTCGAGCATGGCGGCATGGCCCGCATCGATGCTGTGGTTGTTCGCGAGGGACAGCACATCGAAGCCGGCCTGCGGCAGTGCATCGAGATAGCGCGCCCTGGGAATCACGGGGATTCCCACACTGGGGGCGGGTTGCGGGTCATCGGCGTAGACGCCCTCGCAGTTACCGATGAGCACATCCGGCCAGGACAGGAGGCGCTGCACCTGGTCGAACGCCTCGAGCGGATCCTCCCGATCCACGAGAAGGTCGCCGACGATCCCCAGCTTTGTTTCGTTTTTCATGATGCACTCCGGTTTCTAGTGCGGGGTTTCCCTGCTCGTCGCCTTCACAGCTGGAGCAACCCCGCCAGCGTGATACCAATGACGTTCGCCGAGGCGTAGCCGATCAAGCCCACGAGCAGACCCGGCGTTACCAGGTCACTCCAGCGCATCGCACCTGCCATTCCGGCGGCTAGCGGGGGGCCTCCGACGCAAGCGGCGGAGGCAATCAGCAATTCCCTGCCCGGCACGCGCAGTAGCCGACCGAGAACGCCGAGCAGCACCGCATGGGTGAGAAGGAGCGTTGCGGTGAAAAGCATGAACGCCAGGCCCTCTGACAGCGCCAGCTGCAGATCGACCTGCGCACCGATCGCGGCGAAGAAAAGATAGATGAGAAACTGCCCGAGAGGCTGTGTTCCTGCCAGCCGCACCGATCCCCCGGAGACACAGGTCGCGACGGCGAGCGCAAGGACGGTCAGCAGCAGGTACTTGACCGCCTGCGAGCCGAGCGCGTAGGCGGCAAGATCACTGCAGGCAACGATGGCCATCGCCACGAGGAGACAGCGGGCAAGCGACAGCTCGCTGATGACCTGCCCGGCGGGCCCGGGATCGTCGCTGGCGGGAGCCGGCTCCTCCCCTTCGCCGTTTTCGCCGTTTGCGCCGTGCCCGCCGCGGGCAAAGATACCGGTGGCCGGCAGTACCGCCAGGGCAATGAAATAGGGGATCACCAGCGCGTATACCGAAGCTGCGACCAGCACGAAGCGTGGATCATTGACGAGGCCGAGGGCACCCGCGACGGCTACCGAGTTTGCCGATCCGCCTATGAAGCCAGCGCTTATGATACTGGCCCAGGCGGTGTCATTCTCACCGAGCAGACCGAGAACGGTCCCCAGCACCGCACCGCAGAGAACGCCCGCCACAGCGAGCAGGAAGGCCTTCAACATCGGCTGCGCCTCACGCCCTACGCGGGACAGGTTGACCTCGAGGAGAAAAAGCGTGATCGCAAGCGGTACGAAGTGCTCGTTAATCAGCGCGTAGACGGGCGACGCACCGGGCAGTAGCCCCAGGCCACCCAGCAGGGCGCCGGCAGCAATGGCGGCACTGACGCCAAACTGCCTGACGCCGGGCCGGGCGGCCACCCAGAGCCCCAGGGCCGCCACCGCAAGCAGCAGGGCAGCAACAAGGGAGTCGGCCTGCAGAGCCTCCGGCATCCTAGAAGCTGTACCTGAGCGTCGCTCCCAGTACGCGCGGATCGCCAACGATCAGGCCATTGCCCGACCCGACACCGTCGATGCCGTACTCCAGTACCTCATCCAGCAGGTTGGTGACGAAGACATCGACACCCCAGTTAGAAAAATCAGCGCCGACGCGAAGATTCAGTAACTTGCGTGCTTCGAGCTCGCGGAACGCACCGCCGACGACGACGCCAGTGGACGGACCGGTTGCCAGGTCCGGGTACTGCCCCCCCGTGTACTGATAATCGATGCGGGCGAACCCGTCTCCGCCGCCCGGAGCGTCGAAGCCGAGTTCCGCGAAGGCGCTGCCGCTCCATTCGGGCGTATTCGTCAGGGGCTGGCCGGCAACGATGTCCGAGCCCGGCGGCACTTCGGTCAGCTCCGAGTCGAGGTAGGCGAGCGAAATACCCGCGGTGAAGCGGTCCAGAGGACTGAATACCAGGTCCACCTCGGCGCCGCTTATCTCGGCGGCGCCGGCATTGCTCTGGAAGCCGAAGGGGTTGTCGGCGACGATCACCGAGTCCGTGATCTGCACATCCTGCCATTCGGAATAGAAAAGCGCCGCATTCAGCTGCAGCCGGCCGTCGTCCGACTGAAATTTCGCGCCGATCTCGAAATTGTCCAGGGTATCCGGTTCGTACAGCATCGGAACGCCGGGCACCAGCGCGGAGTTCAGGTTCGGCCCGCCAGAGCGGAAGCCCTGGCTGTACATGGCATAGGTGGAGAGATTCTGCTGTGGCGTGAAGCGCACCCCGGCGCGGTACAGGACATCGTCGACATCCGTTTCGACCGCGGAGGCGTTGCTCAGGAAGGAAAGGAATCCGCCTACGAGGAGCTCCTGCTCCAGCGTGAGATCCTCCTGGAACCAGCGCACACCGCCGATCAGCTCGAGGGTCGGGGTGAGCGCGTAGGTAAAGTCGCCATAGAGTGCGAGCTGCTCGAACCCTTCCTCCGTATCCCGGTAGGACGTGAACGCCGTCCGCGACAGGGGGCAGGGTCTCGCCGCAAACGGCTCTGCACCGATGGCCTCTGCCGCGCCGGGCGCATCGAATTCCCCGCAGGTCGCCGCATCCCGATCGCGATAGAAAGCGCCAAGGATCCAGCTCAGGTCACCGCTCGTCGTGGAGACAAGCCGGAGCTCCTGGGTGAAGGTATCCTGGTCAACTTCGGTGGGAAAGGTCTCCTCCGGCATGCCGAGGAAGAAGAACTTGGGTCTCAGGTAGCGGCTCGAATCAACCAGGGAGCTGACCGAGGTCAGCGTCGCTGCGCCGAACTCGATATTGGCGGTAAGCGCATAAACCTCGAATTCCAGCTCCGCCTCTCGGTCTTCCAGCAGGCTCTGCTGGTAATCGTCCAGCGACTCATCAACGTCGGAATAGCCGTCAACCTGCGAATCGTTGCGGAGATAGAGCAGGTCAATATCCACCCGGTCACTCAGCTGCCACCCGAAGTTGATACGGAGCGCGCTGGAATCCCGGGAATTGACTTCGTCTTCGCCGGTCACGACATTGTCGATGAAGCCGTCGCGCTCACTGTAGGAGCCGACAACACGCAGACCGGCGCGTCCGCCAGCCAGCGGTACGTTGACCACGCCGCGGGTGCGTTGGCGCAGTCCACCGCCCTCAAAGCTGCCGACCATGGCTTCGACACGGCCCGAGAACGCTTCGTAATCGACGGGGTTGGTAAGCAGGCGCACTGCGCCGCCCATGGCACCCTCACCGTAAAGCGTACCCTGCGGGCCCTTGAGCACCTCGACCCGCTGCAGGTCATAGATATCGAGGTCTGGCAACGGTCCCGCGCCGGAGATCGGGACGTCGTTCAGATACAGGCCTACCGTTGCAACCGAGTCGGCCGAGCCGTACTTCCCCCCGGTCAGGTTCGAAACACCGCGGATACCGAGCCGCGAGGCGCCGCTGCCACCGACGGTGGTGAGGCCCACAGCCGGAACGCCGGCGAGGTAGTCCTGGAAATTCTCGGCCCCCGTCTGCTCGAGCATCGCGCCGCCGAGAACATCGATCGTCGACGGCACTTCCAGCACGGAGGACTCGCGCCGCGCCGCGGTCACGATCACTTCTTCCAGAACCCCGGCACGACTCTCGGTCTGCGCCGTGATTGTCTGGGAGAAACAGCCCAGTCCCGCTCCCGCGACAAGCGCGGCAGCGATCGGCGTCATCCTGCCTGTGTTTTCCATGGTTCCCCTCCGGCTATGCCTTTTCCCACTGTTTTCTCGCTATTTTCTCGCCCGCCTTGCAGGCGACCGATCGTGTTAGGGCAGCATAGCAACGCCGCCGGCAGGAAGAATGACGGAAAAACACTGATTCAATGACCTTTCGGCACTGCGCCCGGCACTACGCCCGGCAGTGGGCCCCGCCCATGCGTTGAGGGACGAGTGACAGCGGAAAGGGGGGACGGGCTAGCCGCGGGCGCCGCGATCGCGACCGGGAGACGTGCCCGTGATCCGCTTGTAAGCGCGGCTGAAGCTGCTGGCGTCGCCATAGCCCACCTGCTCCGCCACGGCTGCGACGGAGAGGCCCTCGCCCAGCAGCGCCTGCGCCCGCGCCACCCGCTGCCGCACGAGGTACTCGTGGATAGTGAACCCATAGAGAAGGCGAAAACCCTCGTTAAGCTTGCGCCGGTTGATCGAGGCCCAGGCGCTCAGGCTGCTGATACTGTGTTCTTCGTCCACGTTCTCCTCCAGTCGCCGCTTCAACTCGGAAAGCACCCGGAGCTCGCGGGAACGCAGCCTTATGGAATACTCGTCGGGGTCATCCACAACCACCGGGCTTCGAAGGCATTCTGCGAGCACCTGATAGACAGCGCCCGTCATCATCAGGCGAGCCATCGGCAACGTCACGTCGAGATTCATCAGCTTTCGAAGAACGACCGTCAGCTCCGACGGTGGCTCGAAAGAGGCGAGGTTGACCCGGTCGGCGGCCGACAGATGCTCGCCCTCGTTACCGAACAGGCGCGCAGAGGCGCCACGGGCGCCGAAGCTCTCGAGAAGGGAAGGCTTGAAGTAAATCGCTGCGGCGGACAGCGTGGTTCCCGAGCGGGCGACGAAGCTCACGTCCACGCCATCCGCGAAATCGATCAGCGAACAGTTGATCCCCGTGGCCTTGTGTACCTGCTCGCCGACGCGTTCCTCGACGCTGCCGTCGCAGCGAAGCCGGAGCGCATGCCAGTTGCGTGCGCGGTAATGCATGGAAAAACCCGCCCCGATCACATCCCTTACAACAATCAGAGCACACTCCGGGTGCAGCCGGTAAAAGTCGAGACTGCCCCCCCGGGGGATCAGGTAACGGGCACCGAAGCAATCTCCGCTGCCGACGCCGAGGACCTCGAAGCATTGCATCAACTCGTCGAGATCAAAATGCGAGGCCCTCGGAAAGGGCGCTCCGCTGGCAGCCGGATCCTGCTCCAGCAGCTGGCCGACCTGCCGGTGTGGGGCGCTGCGCAAGAAATCGGCAAGGCTGATCGGCGCCGCTTCCCGCGCGGTCATCGCCCCTGCCCCCCTGTGACTCGCGGCTGCGCGCACAGTGGCAGAACGCACAGTGGCAGAAATAGCAGCGAGAGGTTGCTGCGTGCCGTTTTCACATAGCTTCCGTGCGCAATGGTCATTTACAAACCGTCTCCCCGGCAACAATCTTCCTTGATTTGGATGCGCTTGCCAATACAACGGCGGCGCCCGTCGGAGTCACTATGCGCTACCTCCTGATTGCCGCCACATTCACGATAACAGCGTCCAGTCTCGCCGCCCCGGACCTTGAGGAGCGCTACCTTGCCGCGGCGCGCTTCGAGAGCTGGAACCGCGACCATTACGTGCGCAACGACGCCATCGAGCCACGCTGGACCGGCAACGGTGACGCGTTCTGGTACCGCAGAGAAACGCGGGAGGGCCATGACTTCCTGCTGGTCGACCCGCGGACGGCCACCCGTCGGAAGGCCTTCGACCACGCGCAGGTCGCACACTTCCTCGGCAACGTATTGAAAGAGGACGTGAGCGAAGCGGCACTGCCCTTCGACACCTTTTCCGTGGACGGCGATGGCATCGCCTTCGAGGTCGGTGGCAACCGCTACCGCTGTGCCGGCGATGGCTGCCGCGCCGCCCCGCGCGAGAACACTCCCGACGGCAGCGTGAGATCGCCGGGCGGCGCCTGGTCGGTTTTTTTCCGCGGGCACGATCTCTGGGCCCGGGAAACAGCCAGCGGAAGCGCCTATCCGCTCACCCGGGGAAGCACTGCCGACAGCGCCTTCGGCATTTCGACCGGCACTGACATAAGCACTATCACCCGCCGGCGCCAGGGTTTGGCACCGAAGCCACTTGTCGTCTTCTCGCCCTGCGGTGAACGCTTCGCCGTGCAACACGTGCAGCAGTCGCAGGTCGGTGAACTCAGCCTCATCGACCAGGCACCGGCCGGCAGGAGCCGGCGGCCCACCCGCTACACGATGCGCTATGCCATGGCCGGTGACCGCAACAAGCCGCTGGCGACGCTGGCGGTCTTTGAACTCGCCGAACGCACACGGACAGACGTCGATGCCGAGCCGATGGAGCTGGTCTTCTCCACCCTGACCCATCCGTTGGCAGTGGATCTGCGCTGGGAGAACAACTGCGATTACTTCCAGTACATCCACCGTTATCAGGGCGGCAAGGGCTTCAGCATCCGTCGCGTTCACGCCGCCTCCGGCAGCGTGACAACGCTCGTGGACAGGCCCGGGGCAGCGACCACCTTTCCCGGGCCCACCATGGCGATGGGCGCCGTGTTCCGCCCCGTCGGAGACGGCGGTGTCATCTACTTTTCTGACGACGACGGCTGGGGCCACCTTTATTTCCGCGCAAAAAGCGGTGAGGAACGCCAGCTGACCCGTGGCGCCTGGAGTGTTCACGACATCCTGCACCTGGATGAGGAACGGGGCGAGGTCGTGTATCTCAGGGGACGAGCCGAGGCCGACGGCAACCCCTACGAAACGGTGGCCGCCCGCGTCTCCCTGCGTGGAGGCGACAGCCGGGTACTGACCCCGGAAAGCGGCGTGCATCAGGTCAGCGCGACGGATTTCTCGCCTTCCGGCTCTCACTTCATCGACCGTGTCGGCAGCATGAAAGATGCGGGAGAGACGCTGCTGCGCAATCGCGACGGCACGGTGGTCATGAGCCTCGCGAAAACGGACATCAGCCGCCTCGCGCTGGACGAGAGTACCTATCCCCAGGTATTCACGGTGACGGCGGCCGATGGCGAGACGGCTCTCTGGGGCCACCTGTTCCGCCCCTCGCACTTCGATCCGGACGCTCATTACCCGGTCATCGACTCAATCTACCCCGGGCCACAGCACGGACGTCTTAAACACACCCTCATCGATGCGCTCTACCGGCCCTTCGGCAGCCCCCAGGCCCTCGCAGAGCTTGGTTTCATCGTGCTGACGATCGAGGGGCGCGGCACCCCCGGCCGTTCCCGCGCCTTCAATTACCCGGAGGGCGTGAACCTCCTGGCAAAGGCAGGCTTTCTTGAAGACCATGTGGCGGCAATCAGGCAGCTGGCGGCGAGCCGCCCCTGGCTGGACCTGGACCGCATCGGCATCTATGGCCACTCCGGCGGAGGTTATGCGTCCACCCGAGCGCTGCTGACCTATCCCGACGTCTACCAAGTGGCCGTAGCTTCCGCAGGCAATCACGAGCAACGCTCCTATATCCCTGTCTGGGCCGAGAGCTACCTCGGAACGGCGGACCCGGCGCGCTACGCGGCGGCATCAAACGTCGCGCTGGCGGGGCAGCTGGAGGGGAAACTGCTTCTTGTCATAGGCAACATGGATGACAACGTGCATCCGACGCAGAGCTATCAGCTGGCCCAGGCGCTCATCGATGCCGACAAGGACTTCGACATGCTGGTGCTGCCGAGGGCCAACCATCGTTTCGAGGCGGAAATGCCCTACTTTGTCAAGCGACTCTGGGGCTACTTTGTCGAGCACCTCATGGGAGAAAAGCCACCGGCACACTTCTCTTTCCGCCCCGACCAACCGGCAACTGCCGCTGCAGACGACCAGCCGGAGCCTGCTCCCGGCACAAGCCCTAGCGCGAGGCCAAACCGATGAAACAGTACAGACAAGGCATCCCCTGCGCGTTTACGCGCGCGTTCACGCTGACGATGTTTTTCGCCCTGGCGCTGCTGCCGCCCGCGGTCACTGCCGACGTTCTTCCCGGCGACGAGATGGCCGAACTCATCGGCGGCAAGGACATACTGCCGCGCAAAGCTCCCCCGCGGGACGAGGGCAGCGGCCCCTATGAGCGACTGGTGATCCGGGGCGCCACCGTGATCGATGGCACCGGAGCACCGCCGATCGGTCCGGCGGACATCGTGATAGAAGGCGACCGCATCACGGATGTCCGCCTGGTCGGCTACCCGGGCCTACCGATCGAGGACCGGCGGCGTCCAGAAGGCGGTGATCGGGAGCTGGATGCCAGTGGCATGTACGTGCTCCCGGGCCTCATCGACTCCCACGCGCATATCAGCTCGAGCCAGCAGGCCGCCTACGGTGAAGCGTCCCCCGCGGAATACGTGTACAAACTCTGGCTGGGCCACGGGATCACCACCGTGCGCGAGATCGGCTCCAGCAATGGGCTGGGCTGGACCATCGACCAGCGGCGGAAGAGTGCGCGCAACGAAATTACCGCACCGCGTATCTATGCCTACGCCATGTTTCCGATCAAGGAATACATGGATATTTCCGTCGATGCGGGCGTGGCCTGGGTCCAGGCGGTCAAAGACGCCGGTGCCGATGGCGTGAAGTTCCTGAATGCAGCCCCGGCGGTAATGGAAGCGGCGCTGGCAGAAGCCGAGCGCCAGGGCCTTCGCACCGCTTTCCACCATGCACAGATGGCGGTCACCCGCATGGACGTACTGGACACGGCGCGCTGGGGCCTGACGAGCATGGAGCATTGGTACGGCCTGCCGGAGGCACTCTTCGATGACAGGACCGTGCAGGACTATCCCGGTGACTACAACTATGCCAACGAACAGGACCGCTTCGGCCAGGCCGGCCGACTCTGGGAACAGGCCGCCGAACCGGGCAGTCCTCACTGGAACGCGGTCAGGGATGAGCTCCTCGAGCTCGACTTCACCCTGGTTCCCACGTTCACCATCTACGAGGCAAGCCGCGACCTGATGCGCGCGCGGACTGCCGAGTGGCATGAGGACTACACCTGGCCGACACTATGGCGGTTCTTCCAGCCAAACCGGGCCGCGCACGGCTCTTACTGGTTCTACTGGACCACGGCCGACGAGATCGCCTGGAAGCGCAATTACACCCGCTGGATGACCTTCGTCAACGACTACAAGAACCAGGGGGGCCGCGTTGCCGCGGGCAGCGACGCAGGCTTTATCTACAAGGTTTACGGCTTTGCCTTCATCCGGGAACTCGAGCTGCTGCAGGAGGCCGGTTTTCACCCCCTCGAGGCATTGCGCGCGGCCACGCTGGATGGTGCCGAACTCCTTGGCGCGGCAGACGAACTGGGCACGGTCGAGGTCGGGAAGAAGGCCGACCTGGTGCTCGTCGAGGAGAATCCGCTTGAAAACTTCAAGGTCCTTTACGGGACCGGCACCACCCGTCTCAACGAGCAGAACCAGCCCGAGCGCGTTGGCGGCGTTCGCTGGACCATCAAGGACGGGATCATCTATGACGCGAAACGCCTGTTGAGGGACGTCAGGGACATGGTCGCCGCTGAAAAGGCCCGGGAGCAGCAAGATGGCTAGGCTGACCTATCCCGGGCCCGCGAAGGGGCAGGCACCTCGACGGGGTGCTCTCCGCGGGGCGGAGACCGCAGGTGACCCGGCGGCTCATGCCGCGTTCCACCGGGCGACGCTTCCCGCCCTGTACGTTGCGCAGCTCTTCCTTGTTCTGCTGCTCTTGCCGGCTGCCACTGAAAGCGCCGGCGGTCAGCGGCCGGCGCATGACGTGATTCTGAAAAACGGGCTGATCGTCGATGGCAGCGGCAACCCGCCCTATCGCGCGGACCTCGCCATCCGCGAGGACCGTATCGCCGCTATCGGCGACCTCGACGGGGCAACGGCACCGCTGCAGATAAACGCGGCCGGCAAGGTGATAGCGCCCGGATTCATCAACATGATGAGCCAGGGGGGAACGTCCCTGATCAGGGACGGGAGGGGCCTGTCAGATCTCCACCAGGGTATCACCACCGAAATACTCGGTGAGGGTTTCTCCCTCGGGCCGTTGAGCGAGCCCATGAAACAGATTTTTCCGCGCTACTGGGATGGCATAGAGCCGGAGTGGACGAGCCTGGATGACTATCTCCAGTTCCTCGTACACCGTGGGGTCTCTGCCAACGTGGCGTCCTTCGTGGGTGCTGCCACGGTGCGGGTGCATGTCCTTGGGCTGAGTGGCGCGCAACCGGATGCCTCGCAGCTTGAGGAAATGCAGGCGCTGGTGCGCGATGCCATGCGCGATGGCGCCCTGGGCCTTTCGAGCGCGCTGATCTACACCCCCGGCAAGGAGGCGCGCACGCCGGAACTCGTCGCGCTGGCGCGCGCCGCGGGTGAATACGGGGGAATCTACGCCTCGCACATACGCAACGAGGGCAAAGGCGTGTTCACCGCCCTTGACGAGTTCTTCACCATCCTGCGGGAAGCCGACGTGCCGGGTGAGATCTTTCACCTGAAGCTGGCCCACCCGGAGGTCTGGTCACGGGTGGACGAACTGGAGGCCCGGCTGCGCAAGGCCCGGGACAGCGGCCTGCGCGTCACCGCCGACATGTACCCCTACGCGGCGGGCTCCACGGGGCTGGATGCCATCATGCCCTCCTGGGCCCTTCAAGGTGACATGGAAAGCTGGGTGGAGCGGATGCAGGATCCGGCAAGCCGCAGACGTATCCGCGAAGCCATGCGCGAGGATACCCCGGAACGGGAAAACATGCTCGCGAGTGCTGGCGCCGACGGTATCCTCCTCGTTGGCTTTCGCACCGCTGAACTCAGGAAGTACCGCGGTATGACCCTGGCGGAGGTCGCAAAGCAGCGGGGAACGAGCCCGGAAGATACCGCCATGGATCTGATTGCCGCGGATCGATCGCGGGTCATGGCCGTCTACTTCACCCAGTCCGAAGACGTGGTGGAGCGCATCCTCCAGCTGTCCTACGTCAGCTTCTGTACCGACGGCGCAGCCGTGGCCGCCGAGGAGCCTTTCCTTGCCGGGGCACCCCATCCGCGGAGCTATGGCACCTTCCCGCGAGTCTTCGGCCGTTATGTGCGTGAAAAAAAGACGCTGAACCTGCCGCAGGCCGTGCGCAAAGCCAGCGGTCTGCCCGCAGACACACTCTCGCTGAGCGAGCGTGGCTATCTGAAGCCGGGCTTCTTCGCCGACGTCATTGTGTTCGACCCGGATGAGATTATCGACAAAGCAACCTACGAGCAGCCACACCAGTATGCCCGCGGCGTCAAGCAGGTTTTCGTCAACGGCAAGCAGGTCATCGCGGACGGCGAACACACCGGCGCCACGCCGGGCCGGGTCCTTCGCGGCCCCGGCTGGCAGCGCTGACCCTGGGCTGAGACCCTCGTGCACTGGCGCCCCTACCTGCTGCCCGGGCTAGTTTTCCAGTCGGTGATCATCGGTGGTGGCTACGCCACCGGCCGGGAACTGGTCGAGTTCTTCATGCCGCTGGGGCCGCTCGGCGGTGTCCTCGGTCTGCTCACCGCCGGCGGCGTCTTCGCCGTTGTCATGGGCACGGCTTACGAATTTGCACGCACCACCGGCGCCCACGATTATCGAACGTTCTGCAAGCGCCTGCTCGGCCGGGGCTGGGTGCTGTATGAGCTCGCCTACCTCGCCCTGGTCGTACTCATCCTCGCCGTACTCGGATCAGCCGCGGGCGAACTGGCGAGCGCCGCGTTCGGCCTGCCGTCGGCCGGGGGGACCCTGGTCATGATGACCCTCGTGGGCCTGCTGACCTTCTACGGCTCCAAGCTCATCGGCAATGTGCTGGCCCTGTGGTCCGTGTTGCTCTACGCGGTCTACTGCCTGCTCTTCGTCGACACCTTCACATCCTACGGAGACGATATCACCCGTCACCTGGCCGAAGCGGGTGAACCCGGCGCATGGCCGCTGGCCGGCCTGCGCTATGCCGGCTACAACATCAACCTGCCTGCCGTCCTGTTCTGCATGACGATTCTCACGACACGACGCCAGGCACTGGGGGCGGGGCTGCTGACAGGGGTCATCGCCATCGTGCCGGCCCTGCTCTTCTACCTGGCCATGCTTTCCCAGTACCCCGAGATTGCTCGCGAGCCGGTGCCGGCGCTGTACCTCATGGCGCAGCTGGACCGCCCGTGGCTGGAAAACCTGTTCCAACTGGTAGTTTTCGGTACCTTCGTGGAAACCGGCGCCGGTCTGCTCCACTCCATCAACGAGCGCATCGACGTGCAGGTGCACGAGGGCGGACACTCCCTGCCGCGGTGGGCACGCCCGGCCATCGCCGCGCTGTTATTGACCCTGTCTATCTACGGGGCAACGGCCGTCGGTATCGTCGACCTGATCGCGCGGGGCTATGGCCTGCTCAGCTGGGTCTTCATCATCATTCTCATCCTGCCCCTGCTCACGATTGGCCTGTGGCAGCTCCTGCGTGCCAACGACTGAGGGGCTGCCACGCGGCGCCTGACTCACCGTATCTCCAACCTGGTACGGTGAGTCAGATGTTACCTCCCTGACGCTCCCGCGCGTCCGACCGCCTATCCTCCGGCCCGAGGATCATCTCCCGGTAACTGCCGCCGGCAGGGATCATCGGGTAAACGTTCTCCTCTGCCGCCACGATGACGTCGAGAAGATAGGGCTCGTCCGGGTCAGCCAGCAGCCGTCCCAGCGCGGCGTCGAGGTCTTCAGGACGGCTGACTCGCTCCCCCTTGACGCGGTAGCCAGCAGCAATGGTCGGGAAGTCCGGGTAGATGTCCCCCTCCCCCTCGGCCTTCACCGCCATCGGGTCAGCCAGGCCCGATTCCGCCCGGTGCCCGTCGTAGATCATGTCCTGCCACTGGCGCACCATACCCAGCCACTGGTTGTTGATCACCATCACCTTGACCCCGATGCCGTAGCGCCGGCAGGTGGCCAGCTCGTGCACGGTCATGTTCAGGGAGCCGTCGCCGTCGATGTCGATCACCGTCGCCTCCGGGCAGGCGACCTTGGCGCCGATGGCCGCGGGCAGGCCGTAGCCCATGGTGCCAAAGCCGGAGCTGGAGAGGAAACCCCGCGATCGGCGGCTCCGGTAGTGCTGCATGGCCCACATCTGGTGCTGGCCGACGCCGAGGCTGACGATGGCATTGCCGTCGGTCAGCTCACTGATACGGGCTATCGCCTGCTGCGGGCTGATGCGGTCGGCATGCCGGGGCAGCGGGTACGGGAAGTCCCGGCGCAGGCCGTCGAGATAACCGAGCCAGTCGCCGCGCGCCGCTGTCCGCGCGCAGGCCACCAGCTGCGGCAGGGCCACGGCCAGGTCCGCGCACAGCGGCAGCGTTACCGTCTTGTTCTTGTTGAGCTCGGTGCGGTCGATGTCGATATGGATGATCTTCCCGTCGGCTATAAACGCATCGACGCGGCCGGTCACCCGGTCGTCGAAGCGCACGCCGAGCGCAAGCACCAGGTCGGCCTCGTTGACCGCGACGTTCGCCACCTTCGATCCATGCATGCCGAGGCAGCCCAGCGCCAGCGGATGCTCCGGCGGGAACACGCCGTGCCCCATCACCGTGGTGGTCACCGGGCAGGCGAGCGCCTCCGCCAGCTGCCGGAGCGCCTCACTGCAGCCGGCCGCCACGATGCCGCCGCCGGCGTAGATCACCGGCCGCCTGGCCTCGCCGATCAGTCGGCAGGCCTTGGCGAGCTGGTTCTCGCCCAGCCCGCCTGCTTCCGGTTCCGGCGGCTCGATAACGGCGGGGATCGGTGGCGGTGTGTAGTTGCCCGCGGCGTCCTTGGGGTAGTGCTGCTGGATATCCTTGGGAAGGTCGATGAGTACCGGCCCGGGCCGGTTGCCGCCGGCGAGGGCAAAGGCCTCGCGCACCACCGCCGGGATCTCGCTCACCCGGCGCACCAGTGTGCTCTTCTTGGTGATCGGCCGGGTGATGGCGACGATATCGACTTCCTGGAAGGCGTTCTTGCCGAGCAGCGGCGTCGGTACGTTGCCGGTGATGGCAACCACCGGGGTCGAATCGCTGTTGGCGTCGGCGAGCCCGGTGACCAGGTTGGTGGCGCCGGGGCCGGACGTGGCCAGGCAGACCCCCACCCGCCCGCTCGCGCGGGCGTAGCCCTGGGCGGCGTGCACGGCCCCCTGCTCGTGCTCGGTGCGCACGCAGCGGATGCCGGCACCGGCGAGCACGTCGAAGATCTCGAGGTTGGCCCCGCCGGGGTAACCGAAGAGCAGGTCGACGCCCTCGGCTCTGAGCGCCCGGGCCAGCAGCTCCGCACCGCGGGCTGCACCGGCCCGCTGCCCGGGCTGGATATCGGACAGGCGGCCCCCGGTCACGGACGCCTGGTCCCCGTAGGTGATGTTGTCGACGCCCATGGTGCCCCTGTCCTCCCATCGCAATAAGGCACAGCTTAGCCCGGGAATCGCGTCGGCGTAATTTGTTTGCTGCCCTGCGGGTCACGTTATGAGTATGATTGCTGCATCTTCGAGACCATAAGAGTAATTTTCATGCAGTCAGACCCCGTGAAACTCGACAAGCTCGACCGCCGCATCCTCGCCCTCCTCCAGCGCGATGCGGGCCTCAGCGCCGCCGAGATCGCCGAGCGGGTGGGCCTCACCCAGCCGCCTTGCTGGCGCCGCATCCGCCGCCTGGAGGAGAACGGCATCATCGAGCGCCGCGTCGCCCTCCTCGACCAGCGCAAGCTCGGCCTCTCGGTCACGGTCTTTGCCAGGGTGAAGCTCTCCGCCCACGGCAAGCGCTCCCTGCCCGAGTTCGAGGAGCAGATCCGCGACCTGCCGGAGGTGCTCGAGTGCCACACGATCATGGGCGATTACGACTTCCTGCTGAAGATCGTCACCCGCGATATCGACAGTTACGAGACGCTGTTCCGCAAGAAGCTGTCGCAGATGCCCACAGTGCAGGAAATTCACTCGAATGCGGCGCTTTCAAGGGTGAAGATCACGACGGAACTGCCGATCGATCAGGGAGAGCTGACGATTTAGGGCAACAGCGGCGGTTACAGCGTGCGTTCCTGGCAAAACGCCCGCCGCGACTCATGCGTTGGCATAGGCCTCCCGGCCCGCTCAGCCAGACACCCCGCTGGCTGGCCGCGGCCATCAAAGGAGGCGGCGGGTTGTGATAGCATCACGTCATGGCCACGTCACAAGCAAAGCGCAAGGCATCGCGACGGCAACTGGAAGCGGCCCTGGCGGGCGCAGAGCGCCTCTGCCGTGATTCGGACATCCGCCTTACAAGCAAGCGCAGGCGCCTGCTCGTGTCGCTGGTACAGGCGACAGGACCTCTATCGGCCTACGAACTGGCGCAGGCTTACCGCGACGAGAACGGAGAGGAACTGCCGGTCATGACGGTCTACCGCATGCTGGACGTTTTCATGGAAGCGGGCGTTGTCCACAAGCTGCGCTCAACCAACCAGTACATGCCTTGCAGCCATATTGCCTGTGACCACCCGCATGCCCGGGCCCAGTTCCTGATCTGTGACGGCTGCGGCCTCGTCCGGGAAATGGACTTCGCGGAGAAAGAGCTGCGTCAGCTCGACCGCAAGGCGCGCTCCTCGGGCTTCCACCTTTTCCGCGATCAGCTCGAGCTGCACGGCCTTTGCGACACCTGCCAGGGCGGGGCGAGCTGAAGGCGAAGCAGCGCCAGCCCTACCGCCGCGCCAGCGTTGCCCCCAGCGCCGAGCGGTAGGCACCAAGGGCCGGCGCAAGCGCACACAGCAGTGCCAGCGCCAGCACCACGCCCGCCAGGGTCATTGCGGTTCCGCCCGGCATGTAGATCGGCAGTAGCAGGCCGTAGCTTTCCCTCAGCCAGTCGCGGCTCACGAGGCTGGCGGCACTCACCAGGGCCATACCCCCGGCAAGTCCCAGCACGCAGAGCAGCAGCGCCTCGGCTTCCAGCAGCAGGAAGATGAAGGACGGTGTCGCCCCGATCGTGCGCAGCACAGCGAGCTCACCCCGCCGCTCGCGCAGCGACGCCAGCAGCATCGTGCTCATGCCCAGCAGCGCGGACAGCAGCACGAGGCCGGAGATCACGCGCAACACGTTCTCCACGGAACCGAGCACCCGCCACAGCTGCGACAGGGCTACCCCGGGAAGAATGGCCTGCAGCGGCTCTGCGCCGTAGTCGTTGATCTGGCGCTGCAGGCGAAAGGCCAGCATGCGCGACTTCAGGCCCACGAGCAACGCCGTAATCGTGCGCTCGGAGGCCGCGGCCTGCAGCGACGTTGCGTTGAAGCCCTCGTGGATCAGGTCGATGGCTTCGAGCGACACATGCACCGTATCGTCCACCGGCGTGCCCGTCCGCTCGAGGATGCCGGTGACGGTGAAGGGATGATCGTCGTGCTTGACGAAGCCCACGCCCCCGGTGCCGTGGGCGAGCACGATGGCCCGCCCGACGCCGTAGCCGAGCTTGTCAGCCACGTTGGCGCCGAGCACCGTACCCAGGGTGCCGAGCTCGGCTTCCCCGGCCGCGAGGGCCAGCGCGCGGTCGCTGCCGTAGCGGTAGTGGTCGAAGTAGGCCGCGTTCGTGCCAAGCACGCGAAAGCCCCGGTGGCTGTCGCCCAGGGACAACGGCACTGTCCAGGCGACTGCTGGATCGGCGGCAATCGCCTGGTAACTGTCCCAGCGTATGTTGTTGGTCGGCTCACCGATGCGAAAGACGCTGTAGAGCAGAAGGTTGAGCTGACCGCCGCGGGCACCGACGATGAGGTCGGCCCCCGACAGCGTGCGGCCAAAGGACTCCCGTGCCTCCTGGCGGATGAACTCGACCCCGAGCAGGACGAACACGCTGATCGAGATAGAAAGCACGCACAGCGCCGCGGTGCCACGCCGACTCCAGAGGCTCGTTCGAGCCAGCTTAAGCAGCATCGGGTGCGACCGCAGGCTCCGCCGCATTCAGCTCGGTAAGATCTGCCGTATGCTCGAAGTGCGGCGCGAGCGAGGCATCGTGACTGACGAACAGCACCGTCGTCCGACCCTGCCCTGCCAGCGCCAACAACAGGTCGACAAAGGCATCGCGCGCATCGGCATCCAGCGCCGACGTGGGTTCGTCGGCGATGAGCAGGGCAGGCCGGTTGATAAGGGCCCGCGCGATGGCCACCCGCTGCTGCTGGCCGACGCTCAGGGCCCCCGCCTGCCTGGCCAGCAGCCCTTGCGGCAGCCGCAGCTGGGCGAGGAGCTCTGCGGGGTCCAGCGGGTCGCCGGTGCGACCGAAGCGCACCGCGAGTGCCAGGTTGTCGGCCACCGGCAGGTACGGCAGCAGGTTGAACTGCTGGAACACGACGCCGATGTGCCTGGCGCGGAAGCGATCGCGGCCGTGGCCCCGCAGCGAAGCGAGATCCTGGCCGCAGACCGACAGGCGCCCTGCGCTCGGAACAAGCAGCCCGCAGACGAGGTGCAGGAGCGTCGACTTGCCACTGCCCGACGGGCCGCGCAGGAAGGTCGAGGAGCCCTCCGGGACACACCACTGATCAATGGCGAGAACCGTCGGCCCTCCGCGATAAGCGAAGCGGAGGTCGGCGATGTCAATGGCAGAGCCCTGCATGGCGCACCTGCGTGGGGGTAAAGTGGCGGCGGCAAGGCCGGCCGACTCGATTGGTATGGATAGACGACGTTTGCTACGCTGTAAGATAACAATCGAGACCAGAGATAGAAAGCCATGGCCACGAAGCCTAAATCGGCCCGCAGTACCGGCCGCGAGCGCGCGCAACCCTGGTGGTTGCTGCCTGTCCTGCTCGTGCTCACGGGCCCGGCAGCCGCCTGCGGCATGCACGGTTTCGGCTTCAGCCCGTTTGCTTCCGCTCAGGTCGCCCAGCGCGGGCCGGCGCTCCCCCCGGGCACCCGCCTCGACGTGGAAGGCTTTGTCGCCGTTGTTCCCGGGGCCAGCGCCGAGCTGAAGGTGTCTTTCGCGACCCCGGAGGCGTTCCGTGACCCCGCGCTCACCCTCGACGTCCCGGAGCGCGTCCACTTCGAAGGGTCCCGCGAGCCGCCGTTGCCGCCGATCGAGGGAACGCTCTCCATGCCCTTCGTCGCCGAAGCGGGCTACCACTGGCTGACCCTGACGCTGCACGGCACCGTCGATGGCGAAGCCGTGAGCCTGGTCCGCCGCGTCTACGTCACCGCCCGGTCGCCGGGGGACATCGCCGCCCGATGATCCGCAGCGCTTCCTTCGCAGTGCCGCTGCGCCGCAGCGGCACTCTCGCCCCCTGGCCGGCGCTCACTGCCCTGCTCTGGCTGCTGGCCTGGTGTACAGGCACAACACCGGCGCAGGCCGCGGACGAGTACCGCACCATCGAGTGGATCGACCTCATACCCGAGGCAGACCTGGACGCCCTGATGAATCCGCCCGATGCGCTGGCCGCGATTGCAGACGGCTCGGCGCAGGACCAGCTGCCCGCGGAGGGTGGCGCCGTACCGGGCCTGGGCGACAGCGAAAAGGCGCAGCGCTACCGGGCGGCGCTGGAATCGACCGCGGTCAAGCCGGAATTCGACGGACAGCAGGTGCGCATTCCGGGCTTCATCGTGCCCCTGGCTTTCGACGAGACGCGGATGATCACCGAGTTCTTCCTGGTCCCCTATTTCGGTGCCTGCCTGCACTCGCCGCCGCCGCCACCCAACCAGATCATTCACAGCCGCTTCGGGGGCGGCCTGTCTCTCGACGATATCTACGACCCCTACTGGCTGGAAGGCACGCTCTCGGTCGGCATCGAGGCGACGGACCTCGGCACCGCCGCCTACCGCATCGAGGTCGACCGGGTCACCCTCTTCGACGAAAGCTACTGATTTTAAGACACCTGCTGAGCAGGGTCGTAAAGCTTGTTCAGGGTAACTCCAGCGAGAGTCGTGTCGCCTCGCGGCTCAATGCTGCACTGCCGGCAGCGCTGTCACTGATCCAGGCGGCTTCCACCCGTTCCAGTGCCGGGAAAGCGCTGAAGGCAGTCAGCGTCAGGCTCTCAGGGCCACCCTCCGTACAGGCGAACCCGTAAGCTACCTCCAGGTCCGAATGGCCGCCGTGCTCCGGCGCCCCGGCTTCTTCGTCGTCATCGTGGTGTGCACCGGCATGGTGTTCCTCGTGTTCGTGATGTTCCTCGTGTTCGTGCTCCTCGTGGGCTTCGCCGTGGCTGTCTTCCACAGCCATCGCGTCCCGGGGCAGCTCGGCGGAGAAGGGGGCATCGACAGCCACGCTCTCGAGCTCGCAGGTCGGGGACAGCTGCAGCACCGACGCCTCCGGCGTCCGCAGGGCATCCAGGGCCGCCTGCACGACCTGCGCCTCCTCTTCGGAGGTCGGCGGGTGCTCGAAACCGAAAAAGACCTGGGCGGGCCCACGGAGCACCACCGACAGGCTGGGGCCGGCCAGGCTGACCTCCAGCACGGCCTTGCCGTGGACATGGGCCTCCGCGGCCAGGGCCGGCGTAGCCCCCGCTATCGCGGCAGCGAGGAGCACCTGCGCCGATCGAGCAGTGGCGGCAAGCGGGAGCAGCCGCAAGGGACGTAAAACGGACATCTCAAACCTCCTGCGCAGTGCGCGTGGCGGCGGGAGCCGAGCGCAGCCAATGACGGTTGAGCGCATGCGCGACGAGCATGAACAGCCCGCCCGCGATGGAGAGCGGCGCCTCCAGCTCGTGCCCGAGAACCACGGCGGAGACGAGCAGCGGCAAGCCGACACCCGCCAGCACCAGGGGCTCGATTCTGCCATGCACCCGCCGCGAAGGCAGCAGGCTCCAGAGTGCAATGGCGGGTACCAGCAGCAACAGCAGGTAGTGCAACCACTCCTCACCGAACAGCGCGAGCCCCGCCAGCGAGCTGCCGAAGAATGCCAGCAGCAACGGCGCCGCGCAGTGGATGATACAGAGACCGGAGCAACCGATCCCGAGCCAGTCCCGGCGGGACGGCGCGACGGGCAGCTCACCGCTCACGGCTGAGCCCATCGATGCAGAGCATCAACCGTGGGCCGGCGCCCGGGTCCGGCGAACGGTGCACGAAACCCCGGCCCTCATTTCCCGGCCAGCTTTCGCCCTTGCACAGGAGCACCCCGCCTGCCGGCAGCTGGTGCACCGTCGCCTCCCCGCCACGCACGGGCAGCTGGCGCAGGTCCGTTACCGGCCGCCCGAGCTGGCTGCGATCGACATCCTCATTGGCGAGGTACTCGGTGCCCGGCCCCGCGTAGGTGGTGAGCAGCCGGCAGACCACCCGGTCGACGTGAAAACGCGGACACATGGCACGGTCGAGGGCCCGCAGGCGGATACCGAGGAGGTCGACCTCGAACAGGCAGGCATACATCGCCGCGAGCTCGGCGATGTCATCGCGCAGCGACGGCAGATCGTCGGGGATTTCACTCAGCAGCCACTCCTCCAGCGCTGTCGTCCGCACACTGGCCTCGCTATCGATGGCATCGAGACGCCGCTTCGTCTCGCCGCTCGAAGTGAGCTGGACGGGAGGACGTTCCCATACCGCGGCGTTCACATCCTCATCATAGATGGCGGCGAGCGTCTCCGCGGTCGCACCGGCAACGACCCTCGCCGGCAGGCGCTCCTGGAGAACGGCGGCCTCGGGGCGGCTCATGACGGCACCTCCGAACGCGGGGCACGGTTGCCCCTCGAACTCACCGGGACGTCACTCGAGCGCTGACTTTGAAACACTGGCACCTCCACCGTGGTGATCGCTTCGCAGTATGTTATGTTGTAGCATATAGCCTTGCAAGGAAAGCTGCTTGCGATCATCCCGACGAAGGCAATACGCATGGACCGACGAGACTTTCTTCGCGCCACGGCCACAGCCTTTGCGGCGCTCGCCGCGAGCGGGGCCAGGGCGCGGGGCGCAACTGGGAGGCCCGGCGCTGGCGGCTATGGACCGCTGGTTGAGGACCCCCACGGCCTCCTCTCGCTGCCCCGCGGGTTTCACTACCGTGTGCTGTCCCGTCTCGGCGACGCCATGAGCGACGGCGGTACGGTGCCGGACAAGGCGGACGGCATGGGTTGCTTTACGCTGACGCCCGACGAACTCGTGCTCGTTCGCAACCACGAACTTGTTCCCGAGGATGACGGCGGCGGCGTCCTTGTGGAGGGCTTCGACCACCGGGACGGGAAGGTGCTCCCCGGGGGAACTACCCACGTGGTCCTGGATTCGCGGACCCTGGCGGTCAGACGGCAGTTCCGTTCCCTCGCCGGCACGATACGCAACTGCGCCGGGGGCGCCACCCCGTGGGGCTCATGGCTGAGCTGCGAGGAGGCCCCCACTGGGCCGGGACTGCGCTACGGTGAGGGCCTCGCGCGCAACCACGGCTGGGTCTTCGAGGTGCCGGCGGGCGCGACCGGGCCGGTTCCCGCGGAGCCGCTCAGGTCCATGGGGCGCTTCAACCACGAAGCGGCCTGCGTCGACCCTGCCACGGGTGCTGTCTACCTGACCGAAGATCGCGACGACGGCGTGCTCTACCGTTTCCTGCCGTCAGAGCCGGGCCATCTCTCCGCGGGCGGACGGCTGCAGGCGATGGCTATCGAGGGTCTCGCGGACACGCGCAACTGGTCCTCCAGGGACATGCCCGTCGGCGAAAGCTACCAGGTACGGTGGATCGATCTCGACGGCACCGATGCGCCTGCCGACGACCTTCGGCACCGGGCTGCCGCCGCGGGCGCTGCCCTCCTCGCCCGCGGCGAAGGCATCCACATGGGGCGGGAGGAGGTGTTCGTCTGCAGTACCAGCGGCGGCGTAGCAGGCCTTGGCCAGGTGTTCCGCCTTGCTCCCGGGCGCGGCAACGATCCCGACAGGGTCGAACTCTTCTTCGAGAGCGAGTCCGAAGAGCAGTTCAACTACGGCGACAACCTCACCGTAGCACCGGACGGTCAGCTCATCGTCTGCGAGGACCAGTACACGGAGGTAGTCGACAATCACCTGCGGGGCATCACCCGGGACGGCCGCGCCTATGCCCTGGCCCGGCTCAACCTGCAGACCGAGCTAGCAGGCGCCTGTTTTTCCCCCGACGGCCGCTGGCTGTTCGTCAATGTTTACGCGCCGACCCACACGATCGCCATCACCGGCCCCTGGCACCACGCTCGCCTGGCGCGCCCGGACGAGGGCAGAATTTGAGCGTGACAACGGAGCTTGACCGATCGCCGATCACCGCGGTCCCAACGAATGTCATCACCGGCTTCCTCGGCGCCGGCAAGACTTCCACCATTCTCAACCTGCTCAGCCAAAGGCCCGCCGGCGAACGCTGGGCGGTCCTGGTTAACGAGTTCGGCGAGATTGGCATCGATGGAAGTCTGTTCCGTGGGGAGACGAGCGAGGCCGACGGTGTCTTCGTGGCCGAGGTCCCGGGCGGCTGTATGTGCTGCGCCGCCGGTCTGCCCATGCAGATCGCCCTCAACCGGCTGCTCCGTCGCGCGAGACCCCACCGCCTCCTGATCGAACCCACGGGGCTCGGTCACCCCGCCGAGGTGCTGCAGTCGCTGTCTTCGGCGCACTACCGGGGCGTCCTCCTGCTGCAAAAGACGCTGACCGTGCTTGATGCACGACACCTTTCCATGGAGCGCTACGCTTCGCACCCCACCTTCCGCCAGCAACTGGCCATCGCGGACGTCATCGTCGCCAACAAGCAGGACCTCTATGCGGCGGCAGACTACGAGGCGCTGTCGGATTACCTGAAACAGTGCGGGGAAGCCAACGTCTCGACACGCATCACGCGGGAGGGCCAGGTGGCACTCGAGGACCTTGCGGGCGCAGCCGGGGAAAGCTTCGAGCCGCGTGCACAGCACACGCCGAAGGACAATCCGATACTGGCATCAGAGCTGCCCATCCCCGGCTGCGGCTATGTGACCGCAGTCAATGGCGCCGAGGGCTTTGAGAGCATCGGCTGGCGCTTCAGCCCCCAGCGGGTCTTCAATCACCGGCGACTGCTGCGATTCCTGCAAAGCCTGAAGGCTGAACGGGTAAAGGCCGTGTTTATTACCGATGCAGGGATCTTCGGCTACAACCGCACGGCGGACAGCCTCCTGGAGCATCCGCTCGATGATTGTGTGGAAAGTCGGATTGAAGTCATTGCCGAGCGGGTTGAACTCGACTGGGAGGAGCGGCTTGTGTCCTGCCTGGCGTCCGGCTGATGGGCAGCTGCGCGCCCGACGGCGGCCTCGAGTTGACCCTACTTTGTTATGCTGTAACATTTTAATTAAGAACACAATGAAACCAGCAATGACAAGCGGAGCTATAAACATGCCGATGCGAGCACTAACACTAGTCGCGACGACGGTCGCCTCCCTGGGTACCTGGGCACAGGACACAACACCTGGCGCTGAGGACGGACAGCGGATGATTATCGAGCACGTGTACGTGAGCGCCGGCGCACCCGCGCCCGGCGATAAAATGGTGCAGGCGGCACGGATCGACGTGCTCGAGGGCCTCGAGAAGGAGCTCCGCCAGGCGACAAGCCTCGGACAGACGCTCGAGCACCTCGCCGGTGTTCGCGTACTCGATACCGGTAATAATGCGGGCATCCCCGTGATTCGCGGCCTGACCGGCAACCGGATTCGAATCCTCTCCAATGGCGTGGGCGTCGACCACCAGCAGTTCGGCATCCGCCACCAGCCGAACATCGACCCCTTCCTCAGTGACCGTATCGAGGTCGCCCGCGGTGCCGCCAGCCTGCTCTACGGCTCCGATGCCATCGGCGGCGTGATCGACGTGCACGGCCTGCCCCTCGACTACACCGATGACGGCAGCCGTCACAATACGCTCGACCTTCGCGGAGACTATGCCAGCAATAATGATCAACGCGATCTGGCAGTGCGGGGCAGCAGCAGCGGGGACCGCTTCACGGTCAGCGCGGGCTATGCCTGGCGCGAGGGGGACGACATCGAAGCCCCGGACAGCGCCAGCGCTTTCGAGAGCGGCAACGGCAACGACCCGGCCTTCACGGGCACCTTGCCCTTCACGGACTTCGAGCAGCAGAACGGCCAGGTCGCCCTGGGCTGGCGGGGCGATCGGGCGACGAGCTCCCTGCGGCTGTCCACCTGGAAGACCGAGCAGAACTACCTCCTGCCGGCGCCACCGGCGGGGGCCGGCATCGGTATCGACCTGGAGAACACCGAGCTCCAGCTGCGCACCGACTACTTGCTTGACGCGGGCGACACGCAATGGACCCTCCGTCCAACCCTGGCCTGGCAGAACAACCTGCGCCGGGCGAACGAACCGGGCAATCCGCGCAGCGGTCTCTTCGACGGGGATATCGAGATCGAGTTTGACCAGTACGTGGCCCGTTTCGAGGCCTTGCACGAGGGCGAGGGCCTCTTCGACCGCGGCACCATCGGCTTCGAGTTCCGCCAGCGGGACCAGGAATCCCGCGGCCGCACCGTTCTGTCACCGGGCGGGGAAGTCAGCTCCTTCGGCGTGTTCGCCTACGAAGAGCGCCAGTTCCGGCTGCTGCTGCTGCAGGCCGGCCTGCGCTACGATCACATCGAGACCGAGGGCGACGCGGGCAAGACGACCGCAACGCCGAGCTTCACAGGCACCGTCGGCAACAGTTACGACGTGGTCACCGGCGCCCTTGGCGGCTCCTACCCCCTCGGTGACCATTTCACCCTCGCCGCAAATGCGGCCCGGGGCTTCCGCGCGCCCACGCTCTTCGAGCAGTTTGCCCAGGGCGTGCACGGCGGGGTCGCTGCAGTCCAGCTCGGCAACCCCGACCTAGACCCGGAGGAATCGCTGAACCTGGACCTCTCGCTGCGCTGGCGCTTCGACAGGATCAGCGGCGACCTGACGGCCTACCAGAACCGCATCGACGACTACATCTTCCTCACTGACACAGGGAATCAGGCTGCCAACGGCCTGCCGATCTTCGTGCACGAACAGACCGACGCGACGCTGCAGGGCGTCGAGGCCGAAGTCTCCATCGACCTCGCCACGGACTGGTCCCTGCGCGTGGTGCTCGACTTCATCGACACCGAGAACGATGACACCGGCGAGGACCTTCCCCTGACCCCGGCCAACGAGGTGCTGACGGAATTGACCTGGCAACCTGCCGCCTTCCTGGGCCTTGATCGCCCCTACGCGCGCGCCAGCGTGCGCTACGCCGATGCCAAAGACGCGGCGCCCGGCGAACCGTTTCAGCAGTTCGACCGCAACCCGGTGTTCGGCAGCGCCTCGACCGAGAGCTACTGGCTCGTCAACTTTGCCGCCGGCGCCTTCGTGCCAGGCCCGGGCGAACGGGATATCCGCGTGAATCTCGAGCTGCGCAACGCCTTCGACGAGAGCTACCGGGACTTTCTCAACACCTACAAAGGCTATGCGCTGAACCCCGGCCGCGATCTTCGGCTCACCGTCGAGATCCCGCTTGGATGAGCATCGGAGCGACAGCATGAGAGAAGAATCCGCCGCGGCACGCCTTCCGGTCACGGTCCTTTCCGGCTTTCTTGGAGCCGGCAAGACCACCGTGCTCAATCACATCCTCAGCAACCGCGACCAGCTCCGGGTTGCCGTTATCGTCAACGACATGAGCGAGGTGAACATCGATGCCGCGCTGGTCGGCAACGAGGTGGCGCTCAATCGCAGCGAGGAAAAGCTGGTCGAGATGAGCAACGGGTGTATCTGCTGCACACTGCGCGAAGATCTGCTCGAAGAGGTCGGCAAGCTGGCCCGGGAGGGCCGCTTCGACTACCTCGTGGTGGAATCCACGGGCATTTCCGAGCCCCTGCCGGTTGCCGAGACGTTCACCTTTGCCGACGAGACCGGGAAGTCCCTGTCCGACCTTGCCCGGCTGGATACGATGGTGACCGTGGTCGACGGGGTCAACTTCCTGGAAGACTACGAGCGCGCGCAGGACCTGGCGGAGACAGGCGAATCGCTGGGCGAAGACGACGAGCGCTGCGTCAGCGACCTGCTGGTCGAACAGGTCGAGTTCTGTGACGTCATCCTCGTCAGCAAGACAGACCTCATCGATGAGGAACGGCTCGGTACCCTGACCGCCGTGCTGCACTCACTCAACCCGGAAGCGGAGATCATCCCGACCCGGGAGGGCGCGGTACCCCTGGCGCAGGTGCTCGCCACGGGCCGTTTCAGCTTCGAGCGCGCCCAGCGCGCACCGGGCTGGCTGAAGGAGCTGCGCGGCGAGCACGTGCCGGAAAGCGAAGAGTACGGCATCGGCAGCTTCGTTTACCGGGCGCGGCGGCCCTTCCACCCCCAGCGCTTTCACGATTTCCTCAGCTCGCCGGACCGCAGTGGCCGCCTGCTACGGTCAAAGGGCTTCTTCTGGCTGGCAACGCGCCCGCGCTGGGCGGGCCAGTGGAGCCAGGCTGGCGGTATTGCGCGCCACGGCGTCGCCGGGCTGTTCTGGAAGGCCGTGCCGCCGGAGCAGTGGCCGGAAGACGAAGACTGGCGCGATAGCATCATGGCGCAGTGGGAAGAGCCCTTCGGCGACATGCGCCAGGAACTGGTATTTATCGGGCAGGGGCTGGACGAAGCGGAAATCCGGTCGGGGCTCGATCGCTGCCTGCTAGACGACGAAGAGCTGGCGCTGGGTCACGTGGGGTGGCAACGGTTCCCCGATCCCTTCCCACCCTGGACGACAGAGTGAAGGACTGCTCGGCGGGCAACGTGCCCGCCGGCTCCCCGGCGACGCCCGGCGCTCAGTGGAAGGCGAAGATCACGAAGCGCGCCGTGTCGTCCCCGGTGTTCTCCACCGCATGCGGGCCCGCATCGTGCCAGTGCATCTCGCCGCTCTCGAGTTCCGCTTCCGCGACTTCCCCATCGGCGGTGATGAACGACACGCTGTAATCGTTCAGCGAATAGACCAGCCGCGGCGCTCCAGCGTGCAGAGGCTGGCGGGCGCCTGCGGGCAGGGCGACGCGCAGGACCCGCGCATCCGCCGGCTCCGCGATCAACGTGGCGTAGCCACCGGCCACTGCCGAAGCATCACCATCGCTCTCCACCGCCGGCAGCGGTGTATCCGTGCGGGCGACCACGAGGAAATCGGCAATCGTATTGCCGGTGTTTTCTGCGGCATGCTCGAGGGCCTCGTGGTAGTGGACCTCCCCCTCGCGCCAGCGCTTCGACGTTGTTTCGCCGTCCTCGGTCCAGCGGATCGTATAGTCCGACAGCGAGTAGACGATCCTCTGCGTGCCGGCATGCAGGGGCTGAGCCTCCCCCGGCGCCAGGGTGATGCGGTACGCTTCCACGTAGGGGTTGGAGAAGAGGGTTTCCCTGTGCATCGTTGCATCTTCCGCGGAAGCGCTAACAGAACTCATCGCCACTGCAGAGGCGAGAATGACGGGAATTGTGCATCGCATTGAAACGCTCCTTACGCTGAGGTCATCATGTTACTTTATAGCACATCGTGAAGACTGGTGTGGCATCCTCGGCGAGTTATGCGGTCGTCCTCATCGGCGCCATCAATGCCTTTGCGCCCCATTACCAGGAAGCGCTGATCCGCCGCCTGGCGACGGTCACGACCGGGACGCTCTACGTCACTGGCCTGGAACCTTACGTACCGGTCGTCTCAGATGAAGAAGTCGGCCAGTTCGTTGGCGACCTGGGACGCCTGCGCGATGCCTGCCAGCTGCTCGCACGAGACCGCCCGTACCGGGAGTTCCCGGCCGACTGGGTCGCTGCAACGCTGCGCCGGGCGGGGCTTGCGGTGATACACCGGCAATTCTATCCGATTCGCTATAGAAGACGCTTCCTGGATAGCCAGCTGGAGATCTGCGAAGCACGCGTTCAACAGTTCCGCGATCGGGCACTCGCTGCGGCGATGACGGACCATATCGCTCAGATGCGTCGCCGGGGCGAAGCGCTCATCGAACGCCACGATGGTCTGCCCTACGGCCGCGACTACCTGTTGAAGGCTGTGCGTAACGCACAGGCGGGCTAAAGAAGGTCTGCCTCTAACAGTCAGCCACGCTGGAGCTGAATGAAAAAAAGCCCCACGCCGCACGCTGCGGCCTGGGGCCGGCTTAGGATCAGAACATCAGGCGAATACCCGCCTCGATGCTCTCCCCCGGCTGCGGCGCATAGTTGCGCAGGAAGGAGGTGCTCAGGCGGATCTCCTCGTCGGCGATGTTCTTCCACTTGACGAAGGCCAGCAGCCGGGTGTCACCGGCAAACTCGACGTTGTAATCGATGCCGGCGTCCCAGCGGGTGTAGCCGTCGGTCTCCGTTTCGAAGTCGCCCGGATCCTCCTGGTCATCGGCGTTCAGCACCCTGACATAGGCACCCAGCCGGTCGCTGCGCCAGGCCAGCTCGCTGCCGATGCGCATCGGGGGCAGGCGGGGCACGTCGCCGGCCGAGTCGAACTCGCCGGTGACCATGTCGCCAAAAACACCCAGCGACACATTGCCGCCCGCCAGGCTGGCCAGGTCAATGTTCGACTCGAACTCCACACCGTAGAAGTCGGCATCATCCTGTTCATAGACGTAGACGGGCGTCTCATCGACCTCGGTCCCGGTATTCAACAGAAAGATGTAGTCGCTGAAGGTGTTGTAGAACAGCGTCACCTCGGCATAGGAGCGCTCGCCCTGCCAGTTGAGCGAGAGATCGGCGTTCAGGGACACTTCCTCATCCATGTCCGGGTCGCCGATCTCGATGATCCCCGTGGCCGCGTGGGTCACCAGCTCCTCACCCGAGTTGTTCAGGTTGGAGAACAGCTCCTCGGTGGAGGGCGCGCGCTCGGAACGCGACAGGGAGAGCCCCACGCTCCAGTTGGAGCTGATCGTGTACAGCGCCGACCCCGAGACGCTGAAGCTGGTGAAATCCTCCGAGGAACCCGCGGCCGGATCGCGTTCGACGTAGTCGGCGCGACCGCCGACTTCGAACAGCCAGTCGTTGCTGTGGAAGTCCTGGACGTAGAAGACGCCCCACTCGGTGGAATCCGTCTCGGGCACGTAGGCCTCTTCGCCTACCGCTTCGAATTCATCGGCACGCCACTGCAGGCCGAGAACGCCGTGGTTGTTGCCCTCACGCACCAGTTCCAGACGGCCCTCGTAGGTTTGCCGGTCGAACCGTGTTCCCACTTCGACACCCTCGAGCTCCACGTGCTCGTAATCAGTGTAGGTAAGGAAGCCGCGCGCCACGTCGATCAGCCCGGGCACGACGTCATGCAGGTGCAGTTGCGTGTCGTAGCGCTCCTGCTTGAGGTCGATGCGGATGTTCTCTTCTTCCCCGTGCGCGTGCTCTTCGTGCTCTTCGTGGTCGTGGTCTTCTCCCTCGTGCTCTTCGTGTTCCTCGTGGTCTTCGTGGTCGTGGTCTTCGTCCTCGTGTTCGTCGCCGTGCCCATGGCCGTGGTCGTGCGCGCCCGGCGGGATACCGTAGTTGGTCTCGAAGCTGTTATAGGAAAAGCCGACGAAGTTACGCTCACCGAAGTGGTAGCTGCCGCCGATGGTGTAGACGTCCGCATCGCCATCGGTGTTGGCGATGAAACCATCGGAGTTCTCGAGTTCCTCCTCGTGCTCGTGCTCGTCGTGCTCGTCGTGACCGTGCTCGTCGTGATCCTCGTGCTCTTCATGCTCGTGATCGTGGTCCTCGTCGTGCCCGAGCCCGAGCAGCTCTTCCTGGCGCTCCACCGCCGCCTCGTCGATGGCGAGGCCCGGAATCTCCAGGTCTTCGAATTCGCGGAAGGTGCCGCTGACGTGGAACGCGAAGTTGCCGCCACCGCCCTCCAGCTTGACGACACCGGTGTCCATGTCGGCCGCCTCGTCGTAGCGGTATTCAACGGCGCCCTCGAATCCGTCGATGCGCTGCGCCGGAATGCGGTTATCCCGAGTGTTGATCACGCCACCGATCGCGCCGCCGCCATAGAGCAGCGTCCCCGGGCCACGCAGCACTTCAACCGATTCCGCCAGCATCGGCTCGATGCTGACCGCGTGGTCGGGGCTGAGGCTGGAGACGTCTGCGGCGGCGATGCCGTTGGACAGGTTCACGGTTCTCGGCCCTGCCTGCCCGCGAATCACGGGGCGGCCGACACCCGGGCCGAAGGAGGAATTGGAAATGCCGGGCCGGTCGCCGAGCGTTTCGCCGAGGGTGCTGGTTGCGAGGCGCTGGAGCTCCTCCGCGGTGAGCACGGTTATCGGCAATGCGGTTTCAGCGGCTTTCTTGTGGATGGGCACAGTCACGATGACGTGCTCCATGCGCGATTCCGGTATCTCGGCCATGGCATGGCTGGCGGCGCCTACGCAGACCGCAAGGATAGTGCGTTTCATGACGTTCTCCTGCTAGGGGATAGGGGTTGTGATCTATCAGGAGAGCGCCGGGGGTCCTCGCGCCTGCAGGCGGTAGTGGGTAACGCCGGGAGTGTGTACCAGCGGCTGGTCCGGGGCGCTGCGGCGAGCCGCCGGAAGCGCGACTTCGCCGGCGCTGGTGACGACAGCGGGACTGCTGTAGTGCTGACACTGGGCGCAGTCGCCGAGGGCGTCATCGACAGCGTGCTGGTGCCCCGCCGCATCCACCTGCGCCGCCAGGAACACGACCAGCACGGCGGCCGGCAGTGTTCCGAAGGCGTGGAAAACTTGGCGAAGCCTATCCATCAGGTTGAGAAACTCGAGCCGCTTGTCATCAAGAATGCCGGCGGCCGCACGGGCCCGCTGGCCAAGGCGGCGATTGTTATGCTTACGCTTCCCGTTTGCAACCGTCCATTTTTCGCACGCGCTTCTTCACCATCAGCGCGCTTCCGTGCCCGGAAGACGGCACGCCCCGGAACTGTGAGACGTTACAGGTACTGCCCGCAGCACCAGCCGGAGGCCCAGGCCCACTGGAAGTTGTAGCCGCCCAGCCAGCCGGTAACGTCCAGCGCCTCACCGATCACGTGCACGCCGGGCAGCTTTCTCAGCTCAAAGGTCTTTGACGAGACCTCGCTGGTCGCGATGCCGCCAAGGGTCACCTCTGCCGTGCGATAACCCTCCGTGCCATTGGGCTGGAATGGCCAGGCATTGAGCCGCTCGCCCACCGCTTGCAGCACGGCAGCGGGCACACTGCCGAGCCGGTCATCGGGGAATACGGTCTCACAGAGCACCTCCACCAGCCGGCGCGGCAGCGCGGTCCGGAGTACCGTGGACAGGTACTGCCGGGGCGTTTCCTGCTGCGCCGACCGCAGCCAGGCCGCCGCGTCACGCGCCGGCAGCAGGTTGATCAGGACCGGCTCACCCTCCCGCCAGTAGGAGGATGCCTGCAGGATCGCCGGGCCGCTGAGGCCGCGGTGCGTAAACAGGATGTTCTCCCGGAAGCTCACCCCGCCCACCGTGACCACCGCATCCAGCGAGATGCCGGAAAGCGTCGCGTAACGGGCCTTGTCGTCGGCCCGCCAGGTCAACGGCACCAGGGCCGCCCGGGTCGGCACCCGCGCGAGCCCCTGGCGGTCGGCGACGCGGAAGGCGAGGTCACTGGCGATCTTGGGCATCGACAGCCCGCCGGAGGCGAGCACCACCCGGGGCGCCCGGTGGCGGCCCGTTTCCGTCTCCACGAGGTAGCCGCCCTCCCCCGCGGCGCTGAGGCCGGTCACCCGCTGCCGGAGGCAGATCTCCACCCCCGCCCATTCGCAGTGCTGCAGCAGCATGGCGACGATGTCGCGGGCGCTGTCATTGCAGAACAGCTGCCCGAGCTTTTTCTCGTGGTAGGCAATACCCGCCGCATCCACCATGGCGATGAAATCCTCGGGGGTATAGCGCCTGAGGGCGGAAATGCAGAAGTGGGGGTTTTCGGAGAGGAAATGCTCGCGCGGGTCCGCCCGCCGGTTGGTGAAGTTGCAGCGCCCGCCGCCAGAGACCAGGATCTTGAGGCCCACCTTGGGCCCCATCTCCAGCACCCGCACCGAGCGGCCCCGATAGCCCGCGCTGATGGCACACATGAGGCCGCTGGCGCCGCCGCCGACAACGATGACATCCGGATTATCGTTCATGGCAGGAAACGCGCCGCGAAAAGCCGGTCAGTATACCGTGCCCGGAAACCCGGCAGCGGTGCGCGCTGCGCTCAGGGTGCTTTCTCCGCGAGGTGTTTCGTTTCATCGCTCAGCGCACGCAGGCAGCGCTGGCAGAGGCAGCCTTCCCAGCGAGCAGCGATAGCGGCGCGCTGGGCTGAGTTCAGGGGCACCTCGGCGCAAGGGCACGGCAAACCGGTACCGGCCATGCACTGAAAGCGCCCGCCGCAGCGCGGGCATGTGGTGTTGTTGCCTGCCGTCATCGCGATGAGTTCCCTTCCCGGGCGCCGCCGCAGGCCGCTAGGCGAGAAGCTCCCGCAGGGCGGCGTCGGGCTCGTCACAGGCCGTCTGCCGGGCCTGGATACCATTGCGTCCAAGCCGGGCGACCAGGTTGTCGCACATGCCCGTGGAGACGAGGATGTCGACCCCCCGCAGTGCAGCGGGGATAGCCGGCGACACCTCGTGCAGCGTGTCCGTCTTTGCCAGCTCCAGCAGTTCGCGCTCGCGGATTTCGCCGTCTTCGACATCGTAAACCCAGAAGCGCCGGCAGCGGCCCGCATGGGCGGTGACCGTACGACGATTCTGGCTGGTAATTGCAATTTTCATGGGACTCAGTCCTCGCTTTCAGTTCGATGCATGCCGACCACGAACAGGCCTCGCAGTTCGTTGACGCCGTAGCCGGTCGCCTTGTCCTCCGGATACAACCGTTCAATAAGCGCCAGCGTTGCCGGGCTGACCTGGGTGCCGGCCTCGCCATGACACTGCAGGCACATGCCGTTGGTGACGATGGGGTAGTAGCCGACCACCTGCTCACCGCGCTCCCGGAGCGCCGCTTCCGGCTTCTCCCCCGCCGCGAGGACGGCCTTGAAATCGCGGATGATGGCGAGCTCGACGTCGTCGGCCGCGTTGGCCGGGTTTCGCGGCCGGTCACTGACCCGGCCGATGGCGGCGTCGAGCTTCGCAGACATGTCATCCGCGATGGGTTCTGCCTGCGTGTTGCAGAAGGAGACGGCATGCTCCGGCCCACCCTCCTTCAGGGCTTTTTTCAGGTTGCTGCCGAGGGCCGTCTTGGTCTGCATGGCCAGTTGCTGCCCGTAACGACGGTATTCGTCCTCCGTCACCGGGCCCCTCGCTGACGCGGCATAGCGAGCCTTGTCGCGGGCGTAGCCATCGGCAGCCCAGCCGGGGGCATCCAGCGGCGTGTGGTAGAGGTAATAGGCCACATCGCCAAGGGTCGCGTCGTCGAGGGAAAGCGCCGGCATGACACCGAAGCGCTTCACGGCACCGGGCATGCGCGCGTTGGCAGCGGACGGATCATTCACGAAGCCGACCAGCGCGCCGCGGAAGGCGCCCAGGGACGGATTGTCCATCAGGTAACGGTGACGAATGGCTGCCATGGGCGGTGCAATCCGGTCTGCCGGCGTCGCGTCGGGGCTGTGGCAGGAGAAGCAGGCGCTCTCGAGCGCCTGGAAACCGGACGCCATCGCTGCCTGGTCGAGCGCCTCTGCGGCGATGACCGGGGCAGGTTGCGCGAGCCAGCAAAGCACACCCAGCATTGCCCAGGCCGGGAGCCTCCGCGCTGCGGGTTTCATGGGATTCATCCAGAGGCACTCCTTCCTATTACTTCCTGTTACGGCGGGCGAAGCTGTCACACCCGTTAACTACTATTTTTTATAATAGTTTAATATACTGAAACAAGGCAAGCGCAACCAGGGCGCCGGAGAGGTTCTGATGAGACTGACCAGCTATACAAACTACTCCCTACGCATCCTCATGTACTGTGCCCTGCACCGGGACCGGCTGGTCACCATCCCCGAAGTTGCAACGGCTTTTGACATCTCCCGCGCCCACCTCCTGAAGTCCGCCCGTCACCTCGGCCAGCTCGGCTACCTGCACACGGTGCGGGGTCGCAACGGCGGCATCGAGCTCGCCCGGCCCCCTGAGCGCATCCCCGTCGGCGAAGCCATCCGTGCCCTGGAAGATACCGGTGATTTTGTCGAGTGCTTCAACCCCGAGCGCAACCAGTGCCGTATCGCCGGCACGTGCAAGCTCACAGGGCTCCTGAAGCGGGGGCTGGAAGGCTTCTACCGGGAACTCGACGGCAGCACGCTGGCCGACCTGGTCAGCGACGAGGCCGCCCTGCGGGACCGGCTGGCGCTGGTCGAGGTTGCCTGACATTGAACCGCGGGGCGTGGCACCGCCCCGCCGACAGGAGCATGACCGATCATGACTATCGAACGACTTGTGCTGGCTTTCGCCGGTACCTTCATCCTCCTCTCCCTGGTCCTGGCGCACTTCGTGCACCCCGGGTGGCTCTGGTTTACCGCCTTTGTCGGCGCCAACCTGCTGCAGTCGGCCTTCACCGGGTTCTGCCCGCTCGCAGTTGTTCTGCGCAGGTTGGGCAGGCAGAGCGGACCGGCCTTCCCGTCACCTTGACGCGGCGGGCAGGCGCCGGCGACGCCCGGCGCCCCGCCAGGCGGGGAAGCCTTACCTGGCAAGCTCCTGCCGGTAGACACCCGCATTGCCGGTGCTGTGCTGCAGCGCCTGCAGCTCCAGCGTCAGCGCCCTGCCCTCGGGGCGGGGCAACGTGGCGGCAAAGCGGCTGGTCTCCCCCGTGAAGGCGAGGGGTGCTTCAGCGACAGGCTGCCCTGCGCTGTAGAGCACGGCACGGACGGCATAATCCTCCGCGCGCCAGGGGCCCTCTTCCGAGATCGTGCAGCCGCAGAGCATCGAGACCTCGGCGGTCACCGCCAGGGTGTCCGGGCCGCTCTCGAGCGCGGCCAGGTCCACGAGGAGACCGTTCAGGTGCAGCACCAGCGGCCGGGTTGCCCGGTCCTGGCCGGGTAGCAGCCAGAGCGACGTGGTGAGCTGCTGCCGGCCCTGGGCACTAGCCTGGGGGCCGGTCACGTCCACCGTGACCCTCGTCGGCCGGTCGAGGTCCAGGGTCAGTGCAAGGCTCGCCGCATCCTCGGTCACCACGCTGCGGCCGCGGCGCTGCGGCTCGCTCATCAGGGCCGGGGTATCCCCGGTCCCGCCCTCGATCCGGCCACTGCCCAGCAGCTCACCGCTGTCTGCATTACGAACGGTCACGTAAAGCCCGCCGACGCCACTGCCGATGAACTTCGCGTCATCGGCGCGCACCAGGACCCGGAGCGGCGTCTCCTCACCGTGCGCGGCGGTGACGAGGGACAGGCTCGCCAGCAGCGTGAGCAGAGGCCGGCGGAGGCAACGGGGGAACGACATGAGGAAACTCCTTGCAAGGGATGCGGGCCCGCGAGTCTACCGGAAAGGCCTTGCTGACGCGGTCACCCGCCACTGCCCGGCCGCGCAAATTAAAATCGTTTAAGGCGATCTTTATTAGCTATATAAACGGTTTCACCTTTCTATCGGTGTTCCCTATTCTGAATCCATCGCAACACAGCAGGCCAGAGGAGACAGGCAATGAACAATGCCAGTGACAACACCCTGAAACCGGTCGTCACGCACTTTTTCGATGAACCGACCAACACCTTCAGCTACGTGGTCGAGGACCCCACCAGCGGCGCCTGCGCCATCGTGGATTCCGTCCTCGACTTCGACTACGCCGCCGGCCGCATCGGCTACGAAGGCGCCGACCGCATCATCGCCTTCATCCGCGAGCGCGGGCTCACGGTGGAGTGGATCGTGGAAACCCACGTGCACGCCGACCACCTGTCCGCCGCGCCCTACCTCCAGGCTGCCCTGGGCGGCCGCACGGGCATCGGCGAGCACATCGACACGGTGCAGGAGACCTTCGGCAAGATCTTCAACGAGAGCACGGCATTCCAGCGCGACGGCTCGCAGTTCGACCGGCTCTTCGCCGATGGCGACCGCTACCGGATCGGCAACCTCGAAGCCAAGGTGCTGCATACGCCGGGCCACACACCCGCCTGCACGACCCACGTGATCGGCGACGCCGCCTTCGTGGGTGACACGATCTTCATGCCCGATGCCGGCTCCGCCCGCGCCGACTTCCCCGGCGGCGATGCGGCCACCCTGTACCGCTCGATCCGCAAGGTGCTGAGCCTGCCCGGCGACACGCGGCTCTTCATGTGCCACGACTACGCCCCCGGCGGTCGCGAGCTCCAGTTCATGAGCACCGTCGCCGAGCAGCGCGCGGAGAACATCCACGCCCGCGACGGCATCGACGAAGAGACCTTCACCCGCCTGCGCGAGGAGCGTGACCGGACCCTGGCCATGCCGCGGCTGATCATCCCGTCGCTGCAGGTAAACATGAAAGCCGGCGAGCTGCCGGCAGAAGAGAGCAACGGCACCCGGTACCTGCGCGTGCCCCTGAACACTCTGTGATCCGGTGGCCGCCGGCCACCTTCGACAACCGCGCCCGCAAGCGCAGCCAACCCAAGCAAGGAGCAAGACCATGGAAGCAAACACTGTGACGATCGGCCTCCCCCGCCTCAACGAGCCGGCGCCGGCCTTCAACGCCCCGACCACAGACGGCCCGCGAAGCCTCGCGGACTACGAGGGCAAATGGCTGGTGCTGTTCTCGCACCCGGCGGATTTCACTCCGGTGTGCACCACCGAGTTCATCGCCTTTGCGCGGCGCGCCGGGGACTTCAGGGCCCGCGGCGCCGAGCTGCTCGGCCTGTCCATCGACAGCACGCACTCGCACATCGCCTGGATGCGCAACATCGAGGAGAAGTTCGGGGTCGAGATCCCCTTCCCGATCATCGCGGACCTGAAGATGGACGTGGCCCGCGCCTACGGGATGATTCACCCCGGGGCCGCCGACACCTCCGCTGTGCGCGCGACCTTCCTCATCGACCCGAAGGGCATCCTGCGCGCCATGGTCTACTACCCCATGAGCAACGGCCGCTCCATCGACGAGTTCCTGCGCCTGCTGGACGCGCTGAAGACCTCGGACGAGCACGGCGTAGCCACCCCGGAGAACTGGCAGCCGGGCGACAAGGTCATCGTCCCGCCGGCGAAGACGGCAGCCGAAGCCGCCGAGCGCATGGCGAGCGGCGAGTACGAGTGCACGGACTTCTACTTCTGCCAGAAGGCAATCTGAGCCCTCGCCAGAAACCCTGCTTCTGCCCCGGCCCCGCGCCGGGGCTTTTTTCGTTCCGGCTGAAGTTGAAGCTTGCGCTCCCCGGACCCGAGGAGCCTGCCCACCAGTGAGCGGTACCGGAACAGCCCGCTCAGCAGCCGGCCGACAGGTTCCGTTGGCCCGGCTGAAAGCAGGCCTCAGTCGAGCGTCTGCCGCAGGAAGTCGAGGAAAGACGCCCAGCTGCGCGCGTCCGCGCCGGCACGGTAACGGTCGCTGCCGAACACGGTGAACGCGTGGGGCGCGCCGCCATAGGTGGTCATCTCGTGGGGAATGCCGTTGTCCTCGAGCGCCCCGGCGAGGGCCACGAAGTCGTCGAGCGTCACAGCGGCGTCGGCGCTGCCGTGATACACGGCCACCGGGCCGGCCACGGCGCGGTAGTCCTGCCCCGGCGGCGTGCCCAGGCCGCCGTGGAAGGTGGCGAAGCCCTTCAGCGCCGCCCCCGAGCGGGCGAACTCCAGCACCGCGGCGCCGCCAAAGCAGTAGCCCATGGCGACCGCATTGCCGACATCGCCGCCCTGCCGCTGCGCCTCCGCCAGCGCACCGCGGATCAGCGCCCGCATGCGCTCGCGGTCCTTGTACAGTTCGCCCGTGTGCTGGCGCTTGTCCTCCACCTTCGTCGGACGAACGCCCGCGCCGAACAGGTCGGCGGCAAACACGTCGTAACCGAGCCCGGCCAGCATGTCGGCGCGCTTGCGCTCATAGTCGGTGAGGCCGTCCCAGTCGTGAATGAGCAGGACCAGGCCCCTCGCCTCTCCGGCAGGCGCGAAGTAGCCTTCGAAGTCTTCCCCATCGACGCCATAGGTGACGTCCTGACCGGCAGCATGGAGTCCCGGGGCGATAAGCAGGCAAACTAGCGGTACGATTGAAAACAGGCGAACCATGGAAGAGGCCCTCGCTGTGGCGGAATGTGTCACCACCTTAGGTCAGCGCCGCGCGCCCCTGCAACCAGGGTACGGCAGGCGATGACCACCATCGACTGGTGGGTCATCGGTTCCTACCTCGCGGGCATGCTGCTCCTCGCGGTCGGCCTCGGCCGGCACCAGCACTCGCGGGAGGATTACTACCTCGCGGGCCACGGCCTGCCGAACTGGGCCCTCGCCACCTCCATCATCGCCACCCAGTGCTCCACCAACAGCCTGCTCGGAGCGCCGGCTTTCGTGGGCTTTGCCGCCGCCGGCGGGCTGCTCTGGCTGCAGTACGAGCTCGCGGTGCCCCTGGCGATGCTGGCGCTCTGTTTTCTTTTTGCGCCGGTGCACGCCAGCGGCGTCATCTCGATCTACGCATTCCTCGAGGAACGGCTCGGCCCGGCGGCCCGCCGCCTCGCCAGCGGCTGCTTCCTGGTCTTCCGCGGTGTGGCCACCGGGGTCACCGTCTACGGCGTCGCCTCGGTGCTCGGGCTCATCACCGGGCTCAGCTATCCGGTGGCGGTCTGTCTGCTGATGGGCATCACCATCGCCTACGACGTGCTCGGCGGTATGCGCGCTGTGGTCATCTCCGACGTGGTGCAGATGCTGCTGCTGGTCGCCGCCGTGCTCTTTGCGGTCGCCTGGCTGGCCGAGCCGCTGCTCGCGGACCTTCCCGGCCTCGCCCCCCGCCTCGGCCCGCTGGTCGATGACTGGGGGCTCACCACCGGGAACGACTACGGCTTCTGGCCCATGCTGTTCGGCGGTTTCTTTCTCTACGTGGCCTACTACGGCTGTGACCAGAGCCAGGCCCAGCGCCTGCTGGCGGCGCGGGACCGGCGCGGCCTCGAGCGGGTGCTGGTGCTCAACGGCCTGCTGCGCTTCCCGCTCGTGCTGGCCTACTGCCTCCTCGGTCTCGGCCTCGCCGCCTACGCCGCCCGGCAGCCGGAATTCATCGCCTCCCTGCCGCGCACGGCGGATGGCAGCGCCAACATCAATCTCGTGTTCCCCGCCTTCGTCTCCCGTGAGTTCGCCCCGGGCTTTGCGGGCCTGGCGATCGTCGGGCTGTTCGCGGCCGCCATGTCCTCCATCGACTCGGCGCTGAACAGCCTGTCGGCGGCCACGCTGGAGGACTTCATCGACCGCGACCGAAAGCGCGGCGAAGAGCAGCTGTTCCGCCTCTCCCGCCGGGTTACGCTCGCCTGGGGTGCGGCGGCGGTGGCCTTTTCTTTCACCGTGGAACATATTGCACCCACGGTGCTCGAGGCGATCAACAAGGTCGGCTCAATGGCCAACGGGCCGCTGCTCGCGCTGTTTCTCCTCGCCCTGTTCGCACCCGCGGCCCGCGGTGCACCGGCGATCCTCGGCTTCCTCGCCGGCATCGCGGGCAACGCGGTCATCGCGCTGGCCCTGCCCAGCGTCTCCTGGCTGTGGTGGAACGTTTCAGGGCTGGTGGCCGCACTGCTCGTTGCCCTCCTGCTCGCCGCGGCCACCGGGAGCCGCGGACAGGTCCGCAGCCTGGCGCCGCCCGCCGGCCGCAGCATCGCCTGGCTTGCCGGGGGTGCCGGTGCGATCCTGGCGGGGCTCGGCGCTGTCCAGCTCCTGTCGCGAGGGCTCGGCTGAGGACGCCGATCACCCTTGCAAAGCGCCCCGCAGCCCCCATACTGTTCGCTAATGGCGGGGAACCGATAGCGGGTTTCCCGGTCCTACTACAGCACGTGTCCCAACGGAGTTAACGATGGAGAACAGAAGCCTTTATAACGTTGCCAGCAGCGGCATGGAGCAGGTGGCGAGCACCAACAAGGTGCTGCGTAACACCTATATGCTGCTGGGGATGACCCTGCTCTTCAGCGCCGGTACCGCGGGGCTGTCCATGGCGCTGGGCCTTGGTCACGGCGCCGCCCTCGTGCTGACCCTGGTCGGTTTCGGCCTCCTCTTCGTGGTCAACCGCCTGGCGGACAGCGCAAAAGGCCTGCCGGCGATCTTCGCCTTTACGGGCGTGATGGGTGCCTCCCTCGGCCCGCTGCTCAGCTACTACCTGTCGATGCCGGGCGGGTCTTCGCTCGTGCTGCAGGCGCTCGGCGGCACCGCGATCGTGTTCTTCGGCCTGTCCGCCTATGCGCTGACCACCCGCAAGGATTTCTCGTTCCTCGGCGGCTTCCTGATGGTGGGCCTGCTGGTTGCCGTGGTGGCCATGATCGCCAACATCTTCCTGGCGATCCCGGCGCTGTCGCTGACGATCTCCTCGGCCGTGGTGTTCATCATGTCGGGGCTGATCCTGTTCGACACCAGCCGCATCATCCACGGCGGCGAGACCAACTATATCCGCGCCACGGTGGGCCTGTACCTGAACATCTACAACCTGTTCATCCACCTCCTGAGCCTGCTCACGGCGCTCGGCGGCGACGACTGACGGCGGTCCCCGCCACCCCCGAAACCCCGGCCCCGCCGGGGTTTTTTGTTTATAATCCGCGCCCATGCGTTACGCCCTCCTCGTGCTCGCCCCGCCCCAGGCCACCGCCGTCCACCGCGCCGCCATCGGTCTCTGCGAGGCCGCCCTCGCGGCGGGCCACGCGCTGCCGCGCGTGTTCTTTTCGGATGCGGGCACGCAGGTGGCCCTCGCCAGCGCAGTCCCGCCCGGCGACGAGCCGTCGCCCCTGGAGGGATGGCAGGCCCTCGCCCGCGACCACGGAGTCGAACTGGTCGCGTGCATCGGCTCCGCCGTGCGCCACGGCGTGCTCGATGCGGACGAGGCCGCCCGTTTCGAGCGCCCGGCGGCCACCCTGGCAGAGGGCTTCACCCTTGGTGGGCTCGGCCTGCTGGTCGAGGCCACAGCGGCCGCAGACCGCGCCCTGACCTTCGGCGGCGGTGCGCCATGAAAGCGACGCTGCTGGTCATGAACCGGGCGCCCTATGCGGGTTCCCTCGCGCGGGCGGGGCTGGATGCGGCGCTGGCCTACGCCGCCTTCGACCAACCGACGAGCGTGCTCTTCGCCGGCCCCGGGGTATTGCAGCTCGCGCCCGCGCAGGCGCCGGCGGCCATCGGCCGCAAGAGCCTGCGCCGGCTCATCGACTCCATGCCGCTCTACGACCTCGAAGCGGTCTACGCCGATGGCGAAGCACTCGCGTGCCACGGCCTGGCCGCCGATGACCTGCCCGCCTTCGTCACGGTGCTCGACCTGGCCGGGCAGCGCGATGTGCAGGACCGGCACGAACACGTGCTGAGCTTCTGATGGCGCTGCACACGGTCAACCTGCTCCCCGGCGCCCGGGCCACCGAGGCGGCCCTGGCGCAGCTCCGGGACGGCGATGCGGTCCTGTTCCATGGCGACGGGGCCTGGCACGCCGCGGCACCGGGCCTGGACGCGTGGGCGCGAAGCGGCGCGACGCTCCACGTCCTCGCCGCCGACCTCGCAGCCTGCGGCCTGGCGGAACGCTGCGACCCGCGCGTAGCGGTGGTAGATTCCGCGGGCTTTGTCGCCCTGACCGAGCAGCACGCGGCGCAGCGTGCCTGGTTCTGAGCCGGCGATGGCCCTGCCCCCGCTGGACAAGGACGGGTTCCTGCGCGACAGCGCCGACTGGGACCGCGACGTGGCCACGGCGCTGGCCGCGGAGGAAGGTATCGCGCTCGAAGATGCGCACTGGGAGGTCCTCGAGCTCCTGCGGCGCTACTACCACACCTTCGACAGCTCGCCGGCCATGCGGGCGCTGGTGAAGTACTGCCGGCAGGAGCTCGGCCCCGACAAGGGCACGAGCCTCTACCTGCTCAAGCTCTTTCCCGGCTCGCCGGCGAAAGTCGGCGCCCGCCTCGCGGGCCTGCCGCGGCCGGCGAACTGCCTGTGAGCCCGCCCCGGTTCCAGCCCGAGCGCTACGACGCACTGCTCGCCGAAAAGGCCGCCCGGGTGAGCGCTCTCCTCGCGCCTTTCGACCCGCCGGCCCCGACCGTGGCGCCCTCCCCGCCGGAAGCGTTCCGCATGCGCGCCGAATTCCGCTTCTGGCACGAGGGCGACGACAGCTTTTATGCCATGTTCGATCCTGCCGCACCGAAGGAACCTCTGCGGGTCGACGACTTTCCCATTGCCTGCATGCCGATCCGCGAGCGCATGGAGCCGCTGCGCCGGGCGCTCCGCGACGACCACGATCTGCGGCACAAGCTGTTCCAGGTGGAATTCCTGGCAACGACGACGGCTGAGGTCCTGGTCACGCTGGCCTATCACCGGCGCCTCGATGACGCGTGGGAAGCGGCGGCGAACGCCCTTGCAGAAGCGCTGGGCATGGCCATTGTCGGGCGCAGCCGGGGCCAGAAGGTCGTCATCGGCAGGGACTGGGTCACGGAGGAGCTCACCGTCAACGGCCGAGCCTGCCGCTACCGGCAGCGCGAGCAGGCCTTCACCCAGCCCAACGCCGCCGTCAACGTGGCCATGCTCGAGTGGGCCTGCGCAGCCGCGACCGAGCTGCCGGGCGACCTCCTGGAGCTCTACTGCGGCAACGGCAATTTCACCGTGCCGCTGGCCCGCCATTTCCCGCGGGTGCTCGCCACGGAGCTGTCCAAGGTCTCGGTACGCGATGCCCGGCACAACCTCGCCGACAACGGCGTCGACAACGCCGCCGTGGTGCGGCTGTCAGCAGAGGAGATGAGCAGCGCCCTGCGCGGCGAACGGGCTTTCCGCCGCCTCGCCGAGCTGCCAATAGCGCTCGAAGACCACGACCTGCGCACGGCCTTCGTGGACCCGCCACGGGCCGGCCTCGACCCGGCGACCCTCGCGAGCCTGCGCCGCTTCGACCACCTGCTCTACGTTTCCTGCAACCCGGTAACGCTCGCAGACAACCTCGCCGCGCTGCACGACGACTACCGCATCACGCGCTTTGGGCTGTTCGACCAGTTCCCCTACACTGACCACATGGAATGCGCCGTCGCCCTGGCGCGACGCTGACGCAAGTGCCCAGACCCACAGCACACACTGACGCATGACGGAGGTTCCCATGGAACGGCTCGACGACGCTGCTGTCGCAGCGGCCCTCGACAAGCTCCCCGGCTGGCAGCGGGACGGCGATCACCTGCGCCGGGACTTCAGGTTCGGTGACTTCAACGCGGCCTGGGGCTTCATGAGCCGGGTAGCGCTCTGCGCCGAGGCCATGAACCACCACCCGGAGTGGAGCAACGTCTACAACTCGGTGAGCATCGGGCTGTCGACCCACGACGCCGGCGGCCTGACAGAGCTCGACCTGAAGCTGGCCGAGGCGATAAACCGCTGCGCCGGCGACGCATGAGCGCCCGGCGCAGCCCGGCTAGAAGCGCAGCCCGAACTCGAGCAGCCGGCGGCCGAGCACGTCGTCCAGGCGGCTCTCGTCCCGCGCATTGATCTCGATACTGCGCAGGCCCAGCCGCTCGTAGATGTCGCGCTTGCGCAACCGCCCGCTCAGCTCACCGGCGGGCACCTCGGCTTCCCAGCAGTCGATGTAGATGCGCCCTGCCGGCAGGTAGAAGTCCGCGCACAGGGCCTCGTCCACCGGCAGACTCCGGGCGTGGGCGTGCGGCAGCTGGGCAAGATAGAGCCAGTTGCAGACATGCATCTGCAGCGGGCTGCGCAGCACGTGGCCATCGATGCCGGCGTAGCCTTCGACGGAGACCTGGCCGGAGCTGGCGAAGAGATCCGGCTCGGCGCTGTCGTCCACCCGGGGGGCGCCGTGCTCGGAGAAACGCCCGAGCTCCCGGTGCACCACCGCCTCGTCGATGATCTCATGCGGCCAGCTGACATAAAGCGCGCCGGAGTCGTCGCTTTCCTCCTGCTGGCCGCCGAAGCGGCGGCCGAGGTCGGTCAGCTCCCAGCCGAGGAGTGTGTGCTCCTGCAGGCCGAGCTCGGCCAGCGCCCGGTTGATGGTCTGCGGGTGGAGCTGCGGGTAGTAGCGGCGCAGGCCGCGTGCGGTGATGCGCTGCCGCGACTCGATGGCCGCCAGCAGGGGATGGGTGGCGAGCGTCTCCGGCCAGACCACGTAGCGGCCGAAACGCTTGCTGTTCTGGTAGGCGCCGCCCTCGAACTCGCCTTTCGGCGTCAGCAGCCAGTGGTCACCGCTGCGCTCGATCCAGCCATAGTCACGGAGCGTGGCAAAGAGCTGCTGGATCGGCAGGTGCAGCCTCTTGGCCAGGGCGGAGGTGGAGAGCAGGCTGCCCTCCCCGCGATCGTCAGCCCCCGGCGCCATAGCGCTCGCCGAGAGCGGCATAGAGCCGCTCGGGGAAATCCGCGGCGCCGCCGTCGAGGCTGCCGAGGAGTTCGTGCAGGTGCTCGTTGTCCTCGCGCCCGCTCCAGGTCTTGCGGTAACTGCCGTCCTGGTAGCCGTTGTCCTGGCGGAAGAAGTTGAGCACGTTCTTGCCGACGTAGGCAGTGTAGAGGTCCTCGAAGGCAAGGTCCGCCGTGTTCATGAGGTCGCGGAAGGCCGTCACGGAAAAACGCCGGGTCGCCAGGGCCGCGGCCGCCAGGGCCTCGGTGGCCAGGCGCAGGTCGTCCGTAGCCGGGGCTGCCTGCTCCAGCTCCCGTGCAATGCGCGCGGCGAGGGCCGCGTGGTCCTCATCCTCGAGCAGCAGCATCGACAGCCCGAAGTGCCAGATATCGACAATCTCGAGGCGCACCTGTTCCATGGCCGGCTCCTGGCGCTTCCACCACTTGTAGCCGTAGTGCTCGAGGAGCTCCGCGCATTCGATCCAGGTCGCGCGGTACCAGGCGAAACCCTGGGCCTGCCACTCGGGATGGACCCGGGTATTCATGCGGTCCTGCATGGCGAGCATGGTCTCGAGTTGTTGCTGCACGGCCGGTCTCCAGTCGACGGAAGAGCGCAGTGTAGCAGCGGGTGCGGGGGCCTCCCAGCCTGCCGGTCAGCCCGATTGCTCCGCCGCCTCTGCCGTTGTCCCGGCCGGCCATTTCGCCTGCACGATGCGGAAGCGGCCGGCAACGAAGGCGAGATCGGCGAGACAGGCGTTGCCCGCGGGGTTGAGGCCGGTGACGTGATAATCGGAGTACGCCGCCGCGAAGTTGATCGGCATGCCGTGCAGGTTGCAGGCGACGGAAGCGCCGGCGTCGTGATAGGCGTCGATGGCACGGTCGAGGAAGGCCGTGTCCGTGCTGTAGACGTGCGCCGTGATCGCGCCGCACTCGCGGGCATTGCGCGTGGCGTCCGCCAGCGCCTCGTCAGCGGTGCCGTGGCGGATCACGAAGGACACCGGGCCGAAGACCTCCTGCCGGTACCAGTCCGCATCGTCCGGCGCCGCGGCGATCACCAGCGGCGTCGCCGTGCGCGACGCGGGAAACTCCGGGTGCGCGTAGGCAGCCGAGTCGCGAAGGATCGTGCCGGCAGCCGCCGCGCGCTCGCGGCAGGCGTCCACGGTTTCCTGCACCGAGTCGTCGAAGAGCGTGCCGCAGAGGGTCGCCGCCCGGCGCGGGTCGGCGAGCCAGCCGTCCACGGCCTCACAGAGCGCCCGCTCAACGGCTTCCACCGGGACCGTTTCACCGCCCACGCGCACGCCGCCGGCCGGCACGTGGATGTTCTGCACGCTGGTGCACATCTGCGCCGAGGCCTGGCACAGGGACTGGGCGATGGCGCGGGCGGTGGCGGCGAGATCATCCGTGGACTCGAGCACCACGGAGTTGCAGCCGGCGGTCTCGGTGAAGACAAGCCTGCCCGGGCAGTTCTGTTCCAGCCAGCTGCCGAAGGCGGGGCTCCCGGTGTAATCGACAATCGCGGTCTGCGGCTGCGCGAGCAGCGCCTGCGTCGCCGGCTCGGCGCGGGTGTCCGCCACCAGGGTCACCAGGTTAGGGTCGAAGCCGGCCTCCTTGAGCACGGCGCGGCAGGCGGAGACCACCAGGGCCACCGGCAGCACCGCGCGCGGGTGCGGCTTGAGCACCACCGGGTTGCCGGTGGCCAGGGACGCACAGAGGGCCGGGTAGGCGTTCCACAGCGGGAAGGTCGCGCAGCAGATCACGATGCCCACGCCGCGTGGCCGCAGCCGGTACTGCTTGGCGAGATCCGCCACGCCGTCGCGTCCGAACTGCCGTTGCCAACGGCCCGTGCGCGGCACGTCGGCCATGGCCTTGTGCGCGTAGGCGAGCGCTTCCAGGCCCCGGTCCAGCGCATTGGCGCCGCTGCCCGCGAAGGCCATGACATAGGACTGGCCGGAGGTGTGCATGGTGGCGTGGGCATTCTCGAACAGCTGTTCGCCGCAGCGCGCCAGCATCTCAAGGCAGAGGCCGACGCGCGTCTCGGGCGCCGCGGCGGCCCACGGGCCGCGCGCCGCATCGATAGCCTCGTAGAGCGCGGGCACATCGACCTTCGGGTAGCTGATACCCAGGGGCTCTCGCGTGTAGGGTGAAACCTCTTCGCCGATACGGCCGACCTCCGCTGGCTGCTCGAGCGGGAAAGGCTTGCCGAGCAGTGCCTCGAACCGGGCCCTGCCGGCAGCCGGCGGTTCCTCCCCGTGGAGCTTGCTGCTCGGGTTCTCCGGCCAGCCGCTGAAGTGGCGGCGATCCGCGCAGGCGGCCAGCGCCTCGTCGAGCAGGGCCCGGTGCCGGGCAAGGTAATCGGTGCTCATGGTGCTAATCCTCCTGCGTGTGCTGCTGCGCGATCTTCATTCGGCCGCTGCCGGGCTTTCCGCTCCTGCCACCGCCGGCACCCGCTCCCCGGCGAAGCTCAGGGCGACGTCCCAGGCCGCCAGGGGCTCGCCGCACTGGTCGCAGCGCACGCGGCTGTAAAGGCGCTGACCGCAGGGGTCGTGGCGGAGCACCATGGGCGGGCCCAGCCCATCCCGGTCACACCAGCGGTCACCCCAGTGGAGCAGCGTCTGAAAGAAGGGGAACAGGTCCCAGCCCTTGTCGGTGAGCCGGTATTCGAAGCGCCGGGGCCGGCGCTGGTAGGCCTGGGCAGCGAGCACGCCGGCGTCCTCGAGCAGGCGCAGGCGGTCCGCCAGTGTATTCGTTGCCACCGGCAGTTCCCGGTGAAAATCGTCGAAGCGGGCGATGCCGTGGAAGGCCAGCGCAATCACGTTCGCTGTCCAGCGGTCGCCCACCAGGGTAACGAGGTGGCGATAGACATTGCGGGAGCCCGGCACCGCGCTGGCGGGCAGCGTGGAGCGACGGCGCGTCTTGACCGGCCGCTCATCGGTGGTCGCGCCCGGGCCGGGGCTGTAGGAAACGGCGCGGCCGTCCACCGGGCCCGCGCAGCTATCGCAGGCCAGCACCGGGGAAAAAGGCTGGCCGCAGCGGCGGTGGCGCAGCGTGAAGTCCCGCGCGGCGTGGACCGGGTAGTAGCGGCGCTCCCAGGCCATAGCCATGAGTGCGGTGTCGTAGAGGTCGAGGGCTTTGCGGGTAAGCCGGTAGCGGCCGTCGCGACGGCGCAGGCAATCGATACCCTGCAGCCACTTCAGCCGATCCGAGAGCACGCCGCGCGACGCACCGGTCGCCGCGAGCAGTTCACCGAAGGTGGAGCCTCCCCAGAAGGCTTCCTGCAGGATCAGGAGGCACCAGCGATCACCGATCTCGTCCAGCGCCCGGTTGATCGAGCTGGCTCGGGTGAGGAGCACGCTCACGGCTCAGGCGCGATACAGGTCCTCGCCGCGCGCCCAGGTGGCGTGAAAGCCGTAGGGCACGCGCCGCGGCAGATGTACCCTGGCCACCGGGCCCTGCTCGATGTCCCGGGCATCGAAGACCAGGCAATCGGACTGCCAGCTGTTCGAGTCGGTCACGAGGGTGATCACGTAGCCGTCGTCCTCGGCCCGATCGCGACCCGCGCCCCGGCGCGGCGCAAACACCGCCTCGCTGCCGAAGACGCCCTCGCCATAGGGATACTGCCAGCGACAGCCACTGTCGTTATCGTACTTCACGAGCCCCGTGAAACGCAGCGTGTGCCCCCCCTCATGGGACAGGGGGATGCGCTGGTGATAGGCGTAGCGGCTCTTCTCCCCGTGGAAGAGCGGATTGGTCTTGTTGAACTCCGTGTTCAGATCGTCGATATCGCCCTCCCGCACTTCACCGGTACGCAGGTTGAAGCGCCAGCGGTAGTTGTTCGCCTCCAGGCGCATGTAGGCGAGCATGTGGGCCAGTTCCCCCTCGCCCGGCCGGGCCTGCGGCATGGGGTTGACCGAGCGGCAGCCGTCCATGACCACCCAGTCCCCCTCTTCCCAGCAGTTGCTCACGTGGAGGATGTAGCAGGGCTCGCACTCGAACCAGCGCACGTCGCCGCCATCGCCGTAGCGCGGCACGATACCGAAGCGCGTCGGGATATCGCGGTGAAAAGTCAGCACCCGCAGGTGGTGCTTGCGCAGCACGTCCATGTCGTGGAAGAACGGCAGGTCGTGGACGATGGCATAGTGGCGCGTGAAACCGATGTCGTGCGGCAGGCGCGGCCCGGGCAGATCGATGGCGGTCTCGTGCACCAGGCGCCCCTCGCGGTCGGCGATGCCATAGGTCATGTAGGGTGGCTCGTCGCCGTAGTCGAAGAAGATGAGCTCCCCCGTGGCCCAGTCGACCTTGGAGTGGGCGGACATGCGCGCATGCCGGCGCCCGGGGAGGACGAAGCCGCCCTCCGTTTCAAGGGTCCGGCCGTCGAGGCGGCAGGGGTTACCGGCGTTGTACCACAGCGAGACGAGGTCACCGTGGTAGAAGACCAGGTCGGTGTTGGAGGTATCCTTGATACCGAAGGGCGAGACGTCGTAATCGAAGGGGCCCATGACACCCGGCGACACGGAACGGCCCCGGGCCTGCTCCTCGGCCAGCGCATCGGTCCCGACCCAGCGATTGCGGTAGCTCACCGCGCCGTCACGGAAGTAGACCCCGTGCACCATGCCGTCGCCATCGAAGGGGTGGTAACGGTTCTTCGGTGGCAGCAGCGGGTTCGGGCCGTTGCGCAGGTATGCGCCCTCGAGGTCTGCGGGCAACTCGCCGCTCACCCGCAGGCCATCGGCGGCCAGTTCCTCCGTGACCGGCGCGTAGGGGCCGTGCAGGTAGGGGTTGTCGAGGCTGTAGATCCACGCCGGTGCGTCATCGAAGCGGGTGACGCCCCCGATGCAGTGCGTCACGGTGGGGTATTCGGCATCCTGTGCGGGAAGGCCCATGGCGAAGTCCCTCTGGCTTGCGAGTTGTCGTTCCGAGTATAGGGCGGCAGTTCTTTTATGCAAGTCGCATTATCTTTCTGCCATGACGGCTCATCTCTCATCAGTTGCCGTGCGGCACGACCTGCCCTAGACTGCAGGTCTAATTAAACAAGTGACTATGGTCGACCGATGCCAGACTGCCTTTCCCGCCTCCGCCTGCCCGTTTTCCAGGCCCCCATGTTCCTGCAGTCGGGGCCCGCGATGGTCATCGCCAGCTGCCGCGCGGGTATCGTCGGCTGTTTTCCCTCGGTGAACGCCCGCTCCGGGGAGGACCTGGAGCGGTGGCTCGAGGAGATCAGCGGCGCAGTCAGCCCGAAGGAGGATGCCCCCTGGGCCGTCAACCTGATGATGCACCGCTCCAACAGCCGCCGCCACGCGGACCTCGAGCTGGCCGTACGCTACGAAGCGCCGCTCGTGATCACGGCCCTGGGCAGCCCCCGGGAGGCCGTGGAGGCGGTGCACGGCTACGGCGGCCTGGTTTTCGCCGACGTGATCGATCCACGCTTTGCCGCCAAGGCCCTCGAGGCCGGTGTGGACGGCCTGGTGCTGGTCGCCGCCGGCGCCGGTGGCCACACGGGCCAGATCGCCGGCTTTGCCTTCGTCGAGGAGGTGCGGCGCTTCTGGGACGGCCCGATCGTCCTCGGCGGCGGCATCAGCAGCGGCCGTGCCGTACGCGCCGCCGAAGTGCTCGGCGCGAACTATGCTTACCTGGGAACGCGTTTCATTGCCAGCGAGGAAAGCATGGCAGACCCCGACTACAAGGCCATGGTCGTCGCCGCCTCCAGCGCCGACATCGTCTGTTCCGACGCCCTCACCGGGGTGCGTGCCAACTGGCTGCGCCAGAGCCTGGCGCAGGCCGGCTACGACCCGGATGCCATGCCGAGCCCCGGGGACATCGATGTGCTTGCCGCCGCCGGGGACGCGAAGCGCTGGCGCGATGTCTGGTCCGCCGGCCAGGGTGTCGGCGCCATCGATGCCGTGCAGCCGATCAGCGCGATCGTGGAGGAACTCGCCCGCGACTACGCCGCTGCCAGGGGAGCGGCCTGAGATGAAAACGAGCAGCAGCGCACGCATCGCCGCCCAGCGTGAAGCCGGCTATTGGGGTGACGACACGTTGCACAGCCTTCTCGCAGGCCTCGCCCGTGAGCACGGCGAACGCACCGCGGTAGTCGATCCGCCGAACAGCGCGGCACTCGGCGCCGGACCGCCGCGGCGCCTCACGTTCGCGGAGCTCGACCGGGAGAGCAGCGCCCTGGCCCGGGAGCTGGCGGCGCGCGGCATCGAGCGGGGCGATGCCCTCCTCGTGCAGTTACCGAACACCCACGCCCTTGTTCTGCTCTACGCCGCGGCCAGCAAGCTGGGCGCCGTGCTCTCGCCGCTCGCGGTGCAGTACGGGCGCCACGAGATCGCCGGCTTCGCCGCGACGCTCGCGCCACGCGCCTTTATCAGCCAGCGCGTGCTCGGGGAACGGGCACTCCTGGATGAGGGAGCCGGTGCCATGGACGGTGTGCCCGCGTGGGCCATCGACGACCTGCTCGCCGACGCCGCGGAACGGACGGACGCAAACGCGGACTGGGGCGGTGACGCGGACGACATCCTCACCGTTTGCTGGACCTCCGGTACCACCGGCACGCCCAAGGGCGTGCCGCGCTCGCACAACATGTGGCTGGTCCAGGGCCGCACCACGCAGGCCGCCGGCGCTTACCGTCCCGGCGAGGTGCTGCTGGCACCCTTCCCCTTCGTGAACATGGCTGCCCTGGGCGGGTTCCTCTTTCCCATGGCGCTGCTCGGCTGCACCGTGGTCCTGCACCAGCCGATGGACCCGGCGCTCTACCTGAAGCAGCTGCAGGAGGAGGCGGTCAATTTCACCATCGCCCCACCGGCGCTGCTCAACCGGCTGGCGCAGCAGCCCGCCCTCTGGGAACAGTTTGATTTCAGCGCCCTGCGCGCCATCGGCTCCGGCTCCGTGCCGCTGTCGCCGGCGATGATCGAGGTCTTCGAACGCCGCTACGGCAAGCCGATCGTGAACTTCTATGGCTCCAACGAGGGAATCGCCCTCTTCGCCACACCGGAAAGCGCTCCCGCCCCCGCGCAGCGCGCGCAACTGTTTCCCCGGCTCGGCGTGGCCGGCATGCCCTTCAGCGGCTACGGCGCCGAGGTGCTCGCGACCCGCGTGGTCGACCCGCAGACCGGCGGTGCCATCGATGCCCCGGGACAGCCCGGCGAGCTCTGCATCGCGGGGCCCGGCGTCTTCGACGGTTACCTGGGGCACGACAACCGGAGGCTGTTCAGCGACGACGGTTTCTTCCGCACCGGGGACCTCGTGGAGATCAGCGGTGACCCGCCCCACTTCTACCGCATCGTCGGGCGCTGCAAGGACATCATCAACCGCGGCGGCATGAAGCTCTCGCCGAGCGAGCTGGACACGCTGCTCGAGGGCCACCCGGACCTTGCCGAGGCCGCCGTCTGCGCCTATGCGGACCCGGACCTCGGCGAACGCGTCTGCGCCTGTCTCGTACTCGCCGAGGGCGCCAGCGCACCCGCCGTGGAGGCCCTGGGCGACTGGCTGGGTGAGCGGGGCCTTGCGCGCTTCAAGCGTCCGGAACGCATCGAGCTTTTCGACGCCCTGCCGCGCAACCCACTCGGCAAGGTCGTCCGCAACGAACTGGTGGCTGCGGTGGCAGCCCGGGGAGGATCCGCGTGAACCACGTCTACATCCTGGGCGGCGCCCAGAGCGATTTCGCCCGCAACTGGGCCCGGGAGGGCCTGGACCTGTATGCGATGTTCCAGGAGACGCTGGAAGCCGGCGTCGCCGATGCGGGCATCGAGCCGGCGCAGATCGAGGTCGGCCACGTCGGCAACTTCGTGGGCGACCTGTTCGCCCGCCAGGGGATCATCGGTGGCTTCTTCGCCCACGTCTACCCGGAGCTCGCGGGCATTCCCACGGCCCGCCACGAGGCCGCCTGCGCCTCCGGCTCCATGGCGATGCTCGCGGCCATGCGCGACATTGAGGCCGGGCACTACAGCGTGGCCTGCGTGCTCGGCCTGGAACTCATGCGCAATGTCGACGGGCGCACGGGGGCGGAATACCTCGGGGCGGCGGCGTGGCAGGGCGAGGAAGCGCAGAACGCCGAATTTCCCTGGCCGCACCTCTTCGACCGCATCACAGCGGAGTACGAGCAGCGCTACGGCATCCGTGAGGAACACCTGGCGGGCATCGCCGAGGTCAACTTCGGCAACGCCCGCGACAACCCCAACGCGCAGACCCGGCACTGGCGCTTTCCCGAGGGCTGCTTCGGCCCCGACGACCAGCTGAACCCCGTCGTCGATGGCCGCATCCGCAAGCTCGACTGCGGCCAGATCACCGACGGCGCCGCCTGCGTGGTGCTGGCCAGCGAGAACGTGGCGCGCGCTCACGCCCAGCGCCAGGGCCTTGCGCTCGCGGATATTCCCCGCATCAAGGGCTGGGGCCACCGCAGCGCCCCGCTGCTCCTCGAGCGCAAGCTCGCCATGAGTGCCGGCGAGCCGCTGATCTTCCCCCATGCCGCGCGGACCATCGAGGATGCCCTGCACCGGGCCGGCTACGCCGAGGTGACCGAGGTCGACGGCCTCGAGACCCACGACTGCTTCACGATCACCGAGTACCTCGCCCTGGACCACAGTGGCCTCACGCCCCCGGGACAGGGCTGGCAGGCCGTGGAGGACGGGCGCATTACCCGGGACGGCGGCTTCCCGGTGAATGCCAGCGGCGGCCTCATCGGCCTCGGCCACCCGGTCGGCGCCACCGGGGTGCGCATGGTGCTCGACGGTGCGCGCCAGGTCAGCGGCCGAGCCGGCGCCTGCCAGATCCGGGACGCCGAGAATCTCCTTACCTTCAACGTCGGCGGCTCCACGACCACCTGCGCAAGCTTCGTGGTGGGGGTGGGCGAATGAGCGACGCCTGCCTTTACCACTGGGTCCGCAGCCCGCGCGCGAGGGCCAGGGACACGGGCGCCCTCCACGGTGTGACCCCGCAGGCGCTTCTCGGCCAGCTCTACGCTGCCCTCGCGAGCCGCGCGCGCCTCGACCCGGCGCAGGTCGACGATGTCATCCTCGGCTGTGTCACCCAGCACGGCGAGCAGGCCGGCAATGTCGCCCGCGCGTCAGTGCTCCACGCCGGCTGGCCCGACCATGTACCGGGGCTGACGGTGAACCGCTACTGCTCTTCCGGGATCGACGCGCTCGGCCTCGCGGCGCTGAAGGTGCGCGGCGGGGAGGCGAGCGCCGTGCTTGCCGGCGGCGTCGAGATGATGTCCCGGGTACCGATGCTGGCCGACCAGGCACGCGTGTTCACGGACCGGGCATTCGCGGCCGAGTGCCGCATGCTGATGATGGGCAGCGGCGCGGACCTGATCGCCAGCCTCAACGGGGTGAGCCGGGAGGTCGCCGACGCGGTCGCCCTGGCCAGCCAGCAGCGGGCGGCCCGGGCCAGGGACGCGGGTTACTTCGCCCCCTCCATCGTGCCGATCGAGACCCCGGGGGGCACGGCGGCCGTGGACGAATGCATCCGCGAGGGGCTGAGCGCGGGGCAGCTCGCCGCCCTTCCCCCGGCCTTTGCGGAAGCCGGCGCGGCCGGGGTCGATGCCTACCAGCTCGCCCACAATCCGCAGCTCGCGGCAATCGAGCACATTCACACGGCGGGCAACTCACCCGCCATGGCCGACGGGGCAGCCGTCCTGCTGGTGGGCGACGCCGCCCTCGGCGAGCGCCTGGGGCAGGCGCCGCGCGCCCGCATCCGCGCTGCCTGCACCGTGGCGGCAGATCCGCTGCAGGTGCTGACCGGGTGCCTGGCCGCCACGGAAACGCTGCTGGCACGAACGGGCCTCGCCGTCGACGACGTCGACCTGTTCGAGATCCACGAGGCCTTTGCGGCCGTGTCGGTGGTTGCCCGGGAGCGCCTCGGTATTCCCGACGACAGGCTCAACGTCAACGGCGGCGTCATTGCCCTGGGCCACCCCATGGGCGCCACCGGCGCGATCATGGCGATCACGCTCCTCGACGAACTCGAGCGTCGCGGCCTGTCGCGCGGGCTGGTCGCCGCCGCCGGGGCGGCGGGCAGCGGCAGCGCCCTGTTGATCGAGCGCGTGACGGACGCTTAGAAAACTAATCGATATTCTCCGGGCGATGCCGTCATTGCCTTGTCATAAAGGTAGTGTATGCACCGGTACTCGGTAAGCTGCGGGTAAAAAAATGTTCTAAATCGGCAACTTACTTGCATTTTTCTGTGGCTCCTGTATCATTCACGGGAAACCTTATTTGGGACGGAATCATTACACCCGAAAATATTGACGGGCCCCGGAAGACCGCAAGCCTCCGGGTTCCGACAACCGACGATGGCCCGGCTGTTCATCGACTGATCAGCGAGTGCCCCCCGCTCGACGAGAACTCCCTCTACTGCAACCTCCTCCAGTGCGACCACTTCGCGGCGACGACCGTCGTCGCGGAGCAGGACGGCGACCTGGTGGGCTGCATCTCGGGTTACCTGGTGCCGGCGCGGCCGGACACGCTGTTCATCTGGCAGGTCGCCGTCGGCAGCGCCGCCCGCGGCCAGGGCCTGGCCCTGCGCATGCTCCTGCACCTCCTGGAGCGCCCCGCCTGCCGGGCCGTGCGCTTCATGGAGACCAGCATCACGCCCGACAATGACGCCTCCTGGGGGCTCTTCCGCAAGCTCGCGGACTCCCGCGACGCGCCGCTGACCGACAGCGACTGGTTCGACCGGGAGCGGCATTTCGAGGGCGCCCACGACAGCGAGCGGCTGGTCCGCATCGGTCCCTTCGCGGCGGCCGGGGACAGCGAATCCGGCCATCATGACGATCACAACGACGAGAGGAACACGGCATGAACATCTTCAAGGAAACGGAATCGGAAGTTCAGAGTTATGCACGCTCCTTCCCGCGCGTGTTCCACCGCGCCCAGGGCGAGCACATCTACGACGATGACGGCAATGCCTACCTCGATTTCCTGGCCGGTGCCGGTGCCCTGAACTACGGCCACAACAACGCGGTACTGAAGGAGAAACTCCTCGCCTACATCGCCGAGGACGGCATCACTCACGGCCTCGACATGCACAGCCGTGCGAAAGCGGACTTCCTGGAAGCACTTCGCGACAAGATCCTGAAGCCCCGCGGCCTCGACTACCGCGTGCAGTTCACGGGGCCGACGGGTACCAACGCCGTGGAAGCGGCGATGAAGCTCGCGCGCAAGGTCAAGGGCCGGGAGACGATCGTCTCCTTCACCAACGGCTTCCACGGCGTCAGCCTTGGGCCGCTGGCTGCGACCGGCAACGCCCATCATCGCGGTGGCGCGGGCACGCAGCTCGCCGGCATCGCCCGGGTGCCCTATGACGGCTACCTCGGCAAGGGCGTCGATACCACCGCGTATCTCGACAAGCTGCTTTGCGACGGCAGTTCCGGCATCGATCACCCGGCGGCGGTACTCGTGGAGCCCGTGCAGGGCGAAGGCGGCGTGAACGCCGCCTCGGCCCAGTGGCTGCGCAACCTCGAGAAGGTCTGTCGCAAGCACGATATGCTGCTGATCGTGGACGACATCCAGGCCGGCTGCGGCCGCACCGGCACCTACTTCAGCTTTGAAGGTGCCGGGGTCAAGCCGGACATCGTCACCCTGTCGAAGTCCATCAGCGGCTACGGCCTGCCCATGGCGGTCGTGCTGCTGCACCCGGAGCTGGACCAGTGGAAGCCCGGTGAGCACAACGGCACCTTCCGCGGCAACAACATGGCGTTCCTGACGGCGAAGGCGACCATCGACGAGTTCTGGTCCGACAACGCCTTCAGCGACAGTGTGAAGCGCAAGGGAGCCTACGTGGCCAAGCGCCTCCAGCGCATGGCCGATGAATACGGCGAGGGTCACTTCTCCGTCCGCGGCCGCGGCATGTTCCAGGGCCTCAACTGCGTCTGTGGCGAGCTCGCCGGCAAGATCGCCGCGCGCTGCTTTGAAGAGCGCATGATCATCGAGACCTGCGGCGCAGAGGACGAGGTCATCAAGATCTTCTGCCCGCTGACGATCTCGGACGCCAACCTTACCAAGGGCCTCGACATTCTGGAGAAGGCCGTGGCCGAGGTCTGCGCCGAGACCGACGAGATGCCCGAAGCCACGGAGGTGTTCGAGCTGCGCCGCGCCTCCTGAGCCGGCACAGCCTTCGAAACCGGAAACGCAAGGAGCAAGCAATGATTGTAAGGACTCTCGCGGAGGCGAAAGCCTCCGGCCGGCGCATCGTCTCGCCGGACAACAACTGGGAAAGCACGCGCATGTTGCTCAAGAACGACAACATGGGCTTTTCCTTTCACATCACCACGATCTACGCCGGTGCCGACTTCCGCATGCACTACAAGAACCACCTGGAATCGGTGTACTGTGTCAGTGGTGAAGGCGAGGTGGAGACGCTGGCGGACGGCAAGAAGTACCCGATCGCCCCCGGCACACTCTACATTCTCGACAAGCACGACGAACACATCCTGCGGGCCTTCAGCGAGATGACCATGGCCTGCGTGTTCAACCCGCCCCTCTCGGGCAAGGAAGTGCATAACGCAGAAGGCGCCTACGAGCTCGAGGCGGAGGAGATCGACGCGTGAATACCCATACGGTAGAAAAGATCGGCGGGACGTCGATGCTCGACTACCGCGCGATCCGCGACAATATCTTTCTGCGCGGCGGGGACAGCGACAACCTCTACGGCCGGGTCTTCGTGGTGTCCGCCTATGGCGGCATCACGAACCGCCTGCTCGAGCACAAGAAGAGCGGTCGCCCGGGCGTCTATGCGCTGTTTTCCGGCAGCCAGCAGGACTCGGCCTGGCGCGAGGAGTTCGAGACGCTGCGCGAGGAGATGCACGCGCTGAACGCCGAACTGTTCGGGGACGCCGCCGACACCAAGCGCGCCAACGCCTTTATCGACGAGCGGCTGTACTCCGCGGAAGCCTGCCTGCACAACCTGGCCAAGCTCTGTGACCACGGCCACTTCAGCCTCGAGGCGCATCTCGACACCGTGCGCGAGATGCTCGCCAGCCTCGGCGAGGCGCACAGCGCCTGGAACACCGCGCAGCTGCTGCAGCGCGACGGCGTCAATGCCCGCTTCGTCGACCTGACGGCCTGGCGCAGCGAGGAGCACCTGCCGCTGGACGACCGCATCCGCGAAGCCATGGCGGAAATCGACGTGAGCACGACCATGCCCATCGTCACCGGCTATGCGCACAGCGACGACGGCCTCATGGCGAGCTTCGACCGCGGCTACAGCGAGATGACCTTCAGCCGCCTGGCCGTGATCACCGGTGCCAGCGAGGCGGTGGTGCACAAGGAGTTCCACCTCTCCAGCGCCGACCCGAAGATCGTCGGCGAGGACAACGTGGTGCCCATCGGTCGCACCAATTATGACGTGGCCGACCAGCTCGCCAACCTCGGCATGGAGGCGATCCACCCGAAGGCCGCCAAGGGGCTGCGCCAGAGCGGCATCCCCCTGCGCGTGAAGAACACTTTCGAGCCGGAACACACAGGCACGCTGATCACTTCCGAGTACGTGAGCAGCAAACCCTGCGTCGAGATCATCGCCGGCCGCCGGGGTGTGTACGCCCTCGAGGTCTTCGACCAGGAAATGGCCGGCCAGGTGGGCCGCCACGACCAGGAAATCCTCTCGATCATCCGCCGCTACAAGGCAGGCATCGTGTCGAAGGACATGAACGCGAACACGATCACGCATTACCTGGCCTGCAACCTGAAGACCGTGAAGCGGATCCGCCGCGAGATCGAGGCGTTGTTCCCGAGCGCAGAGCTGGACCAGCAGCGCGTCGCGATCGTCTCGGCCATCGGCAGCGACATGCAGATCCCGGGAATCCTCGCACGGACGGTGACGGCGCTGGCCGACGACACGGTCTCCGTGCTGGCCATGCACCAGTCCCGCCGCCAGGTGGACATGCAGTTCGTGGTCAGCGAGAGCGACTACGAGCGCGCTGTCGTTGCCCTGCACCGCAAGCTGGTGGAGCCGATCGACCACGGCCGCGCGATCTGTCTCGCCTCCTGATGGCGCGCTGAAGCGAGCACTCGCGCGTGGTCGCGACCTTCATCCTGTGCCTCCTCGGCTTCACCCTCATCGGCATTTCGTCGGCGCGGGCCAGCCGGGGTACGCGGCACGACTACTACCTGGCCGACGGCACCGTGCCCCCCTGGCTGGTGGGGCTTTCGGCAGTCGCCACCAACAACTCCGGCTATATGTTCATCGGGGTGATCGGCTACACCTACGCCACCGGGTTCCCGGCCATCTGGCTGATGCTCGGCTGGCTGCTCGGTGACTACCTCGGCTCGACCTTCATCCACGCGAAACTCCGCGCCGCCACCCAGAACTGTGACGAGGTGTCTTATGCGGGCGTCCTCGCCCGCTGGCACGGCGAGCGCAATACGGCCCTGCAGCGCACCATCGGTGCCATTTCCCTGCTCTTCCTGATCAGCTACGCCGGTGCTCAGCTGCTCGCCGGCAGCAAGGCGCTGCACGTGCTCTTCGAGTGGCCGCTCTGGGCCGGCGCCGTGCTCGGCTCGGTGCTGGTTGTGGCCTACTGCTTCGCCGGCGGCATCCGCGCCTCGATCTGGACCGACGCGGCCCAGTCCATGGTCATGATTGTTGCCATGACGCTGCTACTGGTTGTCGCGGTGGTCGAGCTCGGCGGCTTCGGCGCGGCCTGGGAGGAGTGGAAGACGATCCCCGAGTTCACCCGCTGGACGCCCCAGGCACCGGCCTTCCTGGGCTGGACCGGCGGGCCGCTGTTCGTGCTCGGCTGGATGGCGGCCGGGCTCTCGGTGATCGGCCAGCCCCACGTCATGGTGCGCTTCATGACCCTGTCCGAAGGGCCCACGGGCATGCGCCGGGCGCGAACCTGGTACTACCTCTGGTTCACGGCGTTCTATTTCGCCGCCACCGCCGTCGGCCTGCTCTCCCGCCTCTATCTCGCCGACAGCGGTGATTTTGACGCCGAGCTCGCCCTGCCGACCATGGCCCTGGAGCTGCTGCCCGGCGTACTCGTGGGCGTGATCCTGGCCGGTATCTTCGCGGCCACCATGTCCACGGCCGACTCGCTGATCCTGTCCTGCTCCGCCGCTCTCACCCACGACCTGCTGCCCCACCGCATCGAGCGGCCGGTGCTAATCAAGGCGTCGACGGTCCTTATGACCGCCGGCGCCCTGTTTCTCGCCCTCTCCGGCAGTGACAGCGTGTTTGCGCTGGTCATCCTGTCCTGGTCGGCGCTGGCCAGCGCCTTCGCCCCGCTGCTCATCGCCCTGGCCCTCGGCGCCCGGCCCTCGCAGGCGCGCGCCCTGACCGCCCTGGCGGTCGGCCTGGGCGTCTCGCTCCTGTGGCGTCAGCTGGGGTGGGAGTCAGTGGTCTATGAAGGGCTGCCGGGTATCGCCGCCGGCCTGCTGGTGCACGCGGTTCCCGCCGCCGGCCGCAAGGTGCTCCGCGCCGCGGAATCCTCCGCCTGACGCAATCAGGCCCCGGGGCGCTCCGCCGCCATGGGTAACAACAGGTCCTCGAGGAAAAAAGCCGACAGGGCGGCGCGCCCGCTTACCCCGGCCTTGCGATAGACCGCCCTCGCCTGCTCCCGCGCGGTGCGCTCGCTCGTTGACCGCAGCGCGGCGATTTCCTTGTGCCCGAGGCCCTTGAGGAGCAGCAGGGCCACTTCCTGCTCCGCACCGGTCAGCTCCCAGCGCCGGAACTGCGCCTCGATCGCGGCACCCAGCCCCCGCAGCACCTGCTCGTTCTCGCTGCGCCAGCTGCTGGCCTCGGCCTGCGCGGCGGAAAGGTCGGACCGCAGGCTGGATACCGCGGCCCGCGCCGCCTGCAGGCGGCGCCAGAGCAGCACCGCACCGCTCAAGGCCAGGAGCAGGACGAAGCCCTCGGCAACGAGGTGCGCCATACCGCTGCCCTCGCCATAGTCCGCGACCAGATCCGAGGCGACGAGGCAGGCAATGACGACGAAGAGTATGAGCGACGCCAGCGACAGCCTGCCCTCCCCTGCGTCATCCGACTTAAAGCTCGACAAATCAATCACCTGCGACCACCTGCATCATGCGGCGCATTGTAGCATCAGGCGCACCCGCCACCGCGTTCTCAGGCCGCCGCGGTGTCAGGCTGGTGCCCGGAGCCGGACTCGATGGTCCGGCATCCCGGCCGGCACGCGTGCCGGTTCGGCTGCCGCGTTTTCGGGTTGGTGCCCGGAGCCGGACTCGAACCGGCACGGCCTTTCGGCCTGGAGATTTTAAGTCTCCTGTGTCTACCTGTTTCACCATCCGGGCGCGCCGCGGAGCATAGCATAGCGGGGGGGCGCGCCGCCTTGCGGCGCGAGCGCTCGTGCTAGACTGCGACGGAGGCACTGGCTCCCGGACCCCATGGCGACCCTACGCACGCTCCTTATCGCCGCCCTCGCCCTTGTCGGCGTTGTCCTGGCCGGCGGGGTTGCGCTCTTCCTGTCCGACCGGGCGCTGTTCTCGGCGGCGCTCTACGCGGTCGATGCACTGACACCCTACCGGCTGGAGCTCGAGGCGCCCGTTCTCGAGCGGCGCGCACGCCGTTTCCGCGCGGCGGGCGTGCGCCTATACCAGCAGGGGCACGACGGTCCTCCGCTACTGGCGGTGCAGGATCTCGAGCTGCGTCGCCTCCTCGCCATCCTGCGCCGTGGTGATCTCCGGGAGACCCCCGTTTCCGCGGCAAGCGTGCAGGCCTACGTGGACTCCACGGACAGCACGGAAGACCCGAAACCGGCGGACTGGCTGCGCCAGACACGCTGGCTGCCGGCATCGCTCGAATTGGGCTCGCTGCACGTGATCACCCGGGGCCGGGAACTGCGCATCGTTCCGCTGCGCAACAATCGCGGACACTGGAACGAGGCGGGACGCTTTACCCTCGACAGCACAGCGCAGCTGCCCGACAAGACGCTGGTGCTTGCGCTGGCGCTGGAAGCGCCCGCCCCGGACGCGCTGGAAGTTTCGACCACCATCACCTCCCCGGCGGACGAAAGCGTGGTGAAGCTGAACGGAGCGGTCACTGCGACTGATGATGACCTCAACTATCGCCTCGCCCTCGACGGCGACTACCGCCGGGTGGAAAGCCTGCTGTCCCTCCTCGATGAGGATGCCTGGGGCTTTGCGGGAAGCCTCAGGCTCCAGGGCGAGCTTACCGGCGACCTTGCCCACGCAGAGCTCCTGGTGAGCAGGCTCTCCCTGGACAACAGCCCCAGCTACGATTTCAGTGCACGCGGCAAGCTGCGCTGGCGCAGGGGCGAGCCGGTCAGCGCCGACCTCGAGGCGCGGGGCACGATGGCGGACCTCGGGCCTTTCGCCGCTCTCCTCGGCACGGACCTGTCCGGGCTTGGCAGCGTCGATGCAGAGCTGGCACTCGACGGCAGCCTGAGCCGCCCGAGGGTCAGGCACTTCGAGTTCACCAGCCGCAGCGAGCGTGGCCTCGCGCTCACCATCGCACCGACGGGGGGCGAGCTGTTCCTCGACGACCAGCTGGCAGCGGACCTCGCGCTCGCACTCCGCGTTGAGGCGCCCTCCGCAGAGGCACTGGCGCCGTGGGTAACGCTGCCGGTGCCTACCGGCCCCTGGTCATTGACGGGTATCGCGCGCCGCAGCAACAACACCCTGGCGGTGAAAGACATCGAACTGGCAATCGACGGCGTGGCCGGCGGTCGTCTTGACGCCAACGGCGCCGTGGACGGCATCGCGAGCGCAGCCGGTAACGGTCCCCGGTTCCGGGGACTGAGCCTGACCATCGACGCGGAAGACCTCGACCTGGCAACGCTGGCCAGCGCGGGGGAACTGTCGCCTCCCGTGCCCCTCGAGGGCCGCCTGTCCGTGAAAGGCAAACTCCAGGGCGATGACAGCGCGCTCGCCGCCCGGGGCATCGATGCCACCGTCGCCGCCTTCGGCGGCACCACCCGCATCCGCGGCAGTATCGCCAACGCTGTCAGCCTGGCGGGCGTGGACCTGCAGGTCGCCCCCGAGGACATCGACCCAACGGCCCTGGGCGACTACCTCCCCGCGCCGCTGCGACGAGCGCTCGCCGGCGGCCGCACCGGTGGCACCTTTCAGCTCGTGCGAGACGTGGAGGACTGGCGCATCGATCACCTCGATCTCAGCCTCGAGGGTGCCGAGCGTCTCGATGTCGCTGTCACCGGTAGCGTGGCGCAGCTGACCGGCATGCCACGCGCCCGGCTCGAGGCCAGCTACCGCATCCGCCGGCCCGCTGACGACCCGGGTATCGGTCTGCCGCCGGGCGACGGCACCGCGGTGCTGGACCTCGCCGCGGAGCGACAGCTCGTCGGCCTGCACGCGTTCCTCGGCGCGACCGACCTTACGACGATTGTCGATATCACGCGTGACGAGGCGGGCATCACCGGTCTGCGGGCAGAGGTGAATGCCCCGCGGCTGCACCTGCCCGACCTGGCCCGGATGCGCGCCGGGCAGTCGCTGGTTACCGAACAGACGGAAACCACCAGCGAGGCGGCGGACGCCGGGAAGCCCCACCGCTTCGCCCGCGTCCCCGCCTATCCCCTCACGCTGCGCCTGGACATCGGCGACATCACCGGCAGCAATACCCGGCTTCGCGATTTTGCCATCTCGGTGCGGGGCGCGGAGCGACGCTTCACCCTCGACCGCTTCGACGTGGACTACGCCGGCGGCGCGGTCCACCTCCGTGGCGTGGCGGATTTCAGCGCTGACGAAGCGGCAATCAGCGTCGCCGGCGAAGCCCTCAGCGTGCCGGTGACGGCCCTGGCGGCGGACCTGGGCTATGGCGGCGAAATCGAGGGCAAGCTGAGCGTCCGCGGGGGGCTCACCACCCGGGGAGCGAACCGGGAGGATCTCGTCACCCACACCACGGGCTCCATCGCCGGTGCCGTCGCCGAGGGCTATGTGGAAGGGGCCGCCTTCGACCTCCTGATGACGGATCTCCTGTCCTGGCTGCTGCTCGGCGGCCTGCTCCAGGACAACACGAACTTCGAGTGCGGCATGGCCCGGTTCCTCGTCGAGGACGGCGTCGCCCGCAGCGAAGACCTCTACCTTGCCACGAAGCACATGATCGCCCAGGGCAGGGCCACGCTGGACTTCCCGCAGGGCGAGCTCGACGTGCGCATCGACCCGCGCGCCCGTTCCCGGACCGTGCAGATCCCCTCCTCGGTACGCATCCGCGGGTCCATGAACGACCCGGCGATCATCCCCTCGCCCATCGCTGCAACCTTCGATGCCTCGGCCAAGCTGCTGTTCCTCATCCCCGAGCTCGGCATGAAGCTCTTCGGTATCGAGCCGGGGAAAGGCGACGCCACCGCCCCCTGCGCAGCGATGCTGGCCGACCCGGACGGCGGCGCTCGCTAGCGTGCTACACTCGCGCCGGTTCCAATAAGTACAGGAAAATCCATGGCCTCCGCGCGCGGCGAGTTCAGTTCACGCTTCGGGTTCATCATGGCCGCCGCGGGCAGTGCCGTCGGCCTGGGCAACATCTGGGGCTTCCCGACCCAGGCGGCGAGCAACGGTGGCGCCGCCTTCCTGCTCGTCTACCTGCTGCTGGCCTTCCTTCTCGCCTATCCCGCGCTCATGGCCGAAATCATCATTGGCCGCCACGCCCACGCCAACGCAGTGAACGCCCTCAAGCGCATCGCCATCGGTCCCATCACCCGACGGGCCGGGGCCACGACCGGGCTCCTGGGCCTGGTGGTGGCGAGCTTCATCCTGAGCTTCTACGCCATCGTCGCCGGGTGGATGATCGCCCACTGCCTCGGCTCCCTCGCTGCCCTCGTCGGCGCGAACGGGATAGCTGACTGGCTGACGTCCTTTTCCTTCGGTCGCAACGCGAGTTTCGTGATCGTTTTCATGCTGCTCACCATCGGGATCATCGCCGAAGGGGTTCACGACGGCATCGAGCGCTGGTCGAGCCGGCTCATGCCCATCCTCCTGGTGACCCTCGGCTGCCTCGTGCTCTATGTGCTGACCCTGGACGGCGCCATGGAGGGACTCAAGGTCTACCTGCTCCCGGACTTCTCCGCCGCCCTGTCCCCGCAGCTGATCATCAACGCTCTCGGCTCGGCGTTCTTTTCCCTGTCGCTCGGCGTCGGCACCATGCTGATCTACGGCTCCTACATCAACGACCGGGAAAACCTGCCCGTGGTTGGCGGCCTGGTCACCACCGTGGATATCGGCATCGCCGTGCTCGCCGGCTTCCTGGTGCTGCCCGCCATGTACGTGGCCCTGCATAACGGCGTGGAGATCTTCGACGCCGCCGGCGGGCTCATCTCCGAAGACACGCTCATCTTCACGGTGCTGCCCGAGCTGTTCACCAGCATGGGCGCCGCGGGCGCCTTCGTATCCCTGCTTTTTTTCTTTCTCATGAGCATCGCCGCCCTTACCTCTTCCATCTCCATGCTGGAGGTCCCGGTGGCCTACACGATCGAGGAACACGGGGCCAGCCGGCGCGGTGCCGTGCTGCTCATCGGCGGCATCATTGCCGCCGTCAGCCTGCTCATCCTGCTCAACTTCGAAACGCTCTTCGGCCTGGTGATCACCGCGACCACTCGCTACAGCCAGCCCCTGCTCGGCTTCGTGTTCTGCATCTACGCGGGGTGGGTCTGGCGCCGGGACCAGCTGCTCGCCGAGCTGCGCAAGGGCTCCCCGGAGATTGCCGGCACCCTGTTCTGGCGCATCTGGCCCTGGCACGTGCGCCTGGTGTGCCCCGTGATCATCCTTGGTATCTTCGCGCAGAACCTGTTCGGCTGACCGCCATGGCCCGTTTTCTCGTCATCTTTCTCGCCCTGCTCGCGGTGCTGTTCACCGTCGAGATGCTCGAGCCGGTGCAACGGCACCTGGTGCAACCCTTCACGGCCTCCCTGGCCGACATCAGCGCGGCGCTCATCATGCCCTTCGATGAGCAGGTCACGACCAGCGGGCGCGTGCTCAGGCACACGGGCAATCACTTTGCCGTTTCCATCGAGGCGGGCTGCAACGGGGTGGAAGCGGCCATCGTCCTCATCGCCGCGGTCATCGCCTTTCCGGCCCGCTGGCTGCAGAAGCTCGGCGCCATCGCGATCGGCTTCCTCGCCATCCAGGTCATGAACATCCTGCGGATCATCAGCCTCTTCTACCTCGGCATGTGGAACACGGAGGTGTTCACCTGGACCCATCTCTATCTCTGGCCCGTGCTGATCATGCTCGACGTACTGGTGGTGTTCCTGCTGTACCTGCGCGTGGTGAACCGCGAGGCGGTGCCCGCGTGACACCTCTTCGCTTCTTTGGGCGCGTGCTCCTGCTCATGGTCCCGGCCTTCGCGGCCTGGTACCTGCTCGGCGCCGTGCTCGCGGCCCCGGCCGTCTGGCTGGCGGCGGAAATACTGCCTGCCTGGCTGCCGGAACTGGTCGACACCGTCTACCTCGAAGGCACGACCATGACGGTGGTATCGACCCTCGGCGAGGCCGGCGGCGCCTACCTGCCCGCAGCGCAGACGGACGGCGCCCTCGGCTTCCGTATCGATTCGCGCGTGCTCAGCTACTCCGTGCCCTTCTTCGCGGCGCTGCACTTCGCTACGCCGCTGCCCGGGCGCTGGGAGCGCTTTGCCCGCGGCCTCTTCGTCCTCTGGCTGCTGCTCGTGCCGGGGCTGATCAGCACAGCGCTGAAGGATCTCATGCTCACCCTGGGCAACAGCTTCCTCGCCGTGCCGGGCACGCCCCCGGCGGATGCCGTGGCCCTTGCCTACCAGTTCAACACGCTGATGGTGCCGCCGCTCGCGCCGGTGCTGCTCTGGGGCTGGGAGGCCAGGCACTCACCCGCCATTCAGGCTTTGTTTCCCGCGCTGTTCCCGGCGACGCCCGAAGACGACGCCACGGACGAGGACGACGACACGCCCGGCCCCTCCCCGGGCCGTTCACCGCTGGAGCGGTAGCGCCAGGGGCGACCATCGCAGGTAGCGTAGTTCGCACAGCCCACCGTGCAGCCGCGGCAAGGCAGCCGCTTTCCGGACTCAGGCGGCATCGTCGACCCTCCGCGCACGCTCCTCGCGCAGCAACGCCTGGAAATCCTCACCGCGCTCCTCGAGCACCGCATGCAGCGCCTTCTCCATCAGGTGCCGGGCCTGGCCGGTGTAGGCGAAGATGCAGGCATGGACGGCGGCATCGTGCCAGTTGTCCACGGAGCAGGACGCCGAGTACTCCTCGAAGTTCACCAGGGCACGAATCAGGTCTGTGATGTGCCGCGGGCACTCGCAGTCCAGGCGGCTGCGCAGGCGGCGCGCTGCCGAGAGTTCGAGCTCATTGAAATCCCGCGGCCGCGACGCGACCAGTTCGCCGAGGTCGGACTCGCCAAGGCGCACGGCCTTCTCGGCGCTGCTCCGGGTGATCTCGAAGGCGAGGTAGGCCGGGTCCGGCGGCAACGATGTCACGACCAGGCCCCGGCTTTCGAGCTCTTCGAGCCAGCGCTCGTTGCCGAACTGGTAGCAGACGATGGTGCGCCCGGGCTGCAGCTGGTCCACGACCGCCTGGAGCCGCGCCACGCTGGCATTGGCGAGATTCGGACACTCCACTACCAGCGTGTCGAGACTGCCAAGCTCCGCGATCAGGCCGTCACCGATCTCCGCGAGACCGAGGCGGGCCAGGCGCGCGTCGACGCCGGTGATACAGCCCTGGTGCCCATCGAGCCACTCGCAGAGCTGTTTGCCGACGAACGCCACGCGCGGCTTGCTGTCGGCGAGAAGCTCGCGGCTGCTGCGGCCGCGCTGGCGCAGGAGCATTTCCAGCGTCTTGCGTTCCGAGGCCGCAATCTCTCCGATCCGGGCGCCATCACGCACGAGCGCGGCGATCAGCTGCAGGTGTTCCAGGTCCGCCTGCGTGTACTGGCGCCGCCCGGTCGCTGACTTGTGGCTGGCGCCGAGGCCGTAGCGCCGCTCCCAGACACGAAGTGTGTCGGGTTTTAATCCTGTGAGCCGCGCGACCGTACCAATACCATAGAGCGGCCGCGTTTCGAGGTGGGCCCCTTCGCCGGCGCCCGTGCCTTCCTCAAGGTCTTCCGCCGGCGTGGAGCTGTCGAGTGACTGTGCCATGATCGGGTTCTCGCTGGGGTTTCGGGACAGGTTACGCGACAAAACCTGGGCCAGATCGGATTTTTCGGCGCTCTGTTCAGATTATGTCGCGTTTATACCGGGACAAATCAGCAAAACTCCTGTCCAAAACGCTACATTCGACCGTATTCCTGGACAAGACGAGCCAGAAGAGAGGTATCCCGTGGACCCAGTCTTGGCAGACACCGAAGAGAAAGATCTCGAGCGGCTTTTCGCCGAGGCGAGGCGCTACCCGCTCCTCACCGCGGAACAGGAGCGCGAAATCGACACGCGCAAGTGGGCGGCGGTGCACGGCCTGCAGGCGCTCTTCGCCCGCGACGCGGCCGCCCGCCACTATCTTCTCGAATGGTCGGGAAACTGCGGCCTTGCGCCCCTGGATATCGGCCGCTTCGACAACCGGGAGCATCATTTCATCCTGCGCCGTGAGGTGGCCGATTATCTCCCCGGCGGCAAGGCCCAGGATCCCATGCAGGCACTGGCCGCCGGCCTGCGCAAGGGCCGGACGGAAAGGCACCTCGGGAAACTCATCAGCGACCTGAAGCTTCCCGCGAGCCTGACCGTGGGCCTCGCAGGGGTGATCCTGCGCCTCGACGGCCGGGAAGTACCCTGCAGCGTGGCCAACGCCCTGCAGGACTGGCAGCAGAGCTGGCAGCGCATCAGCCGTCGCGCACGGCCGGCGCTGGACGAAACCTCCCGCATGACGCTCGAGTCCCTCATCGAGGAATACACGGATGCACGGGACACCCTGACCATGCACAACCTGCGCCTGGTCTACTCCATCGCCGGGCGCCACCGCGGCAAGGGTGTCAATTTCCTGGATCTCATCCAGGAAGGGACCCTGGGCCTGATCCGCGCCGCGGAGAAGTTCGAGTACGACAAGGGCTTCCGGTTCAGCACCTACTGCTTCAACTGGATTACCCAGGCGGTCCGCCGCTTCGTCGGGGACACGGGCGGCCTGGTCCGCTACCCCACCCACGTGCAGGAGCAGGTCGGCAAGCTCTACCGGATCAAGCTGAACCTCGTGAACAAGACCGGCAATGAACCCGGCGACGAGGAACTGGCCGAAGCCGCCGGCCTCAGCGTCGAGAAAACCCGGCAGCTCCTGCAGCTGCGCAATCTCGGGGTCTCCCTGGATACGCCGCAGTACGAGGACGACGACACCACCCTGCTGGACACGCTTTCCGGCGGACCTTTCCAGCATACCGAGGCGCGGGCCGAGACCGATTCGCTGCACGACCGGCTGCTCTCGGAGATCACCGGCCTGGAACCGGCGGAGCGGCAGGTGGTCATCGCCCGCTGGGGCCTGCACGAGGGCCCGCCGCTGTCCCGGGCGGAGATTGCCGACAAGATGGCCGTATCCCGGGAGTGGGTGCGGCAGCTGGAACGCTCTGCGCTGAACAAGCTCAGCCGCAGCGAAACGGTGCGCACCGCCTACGAGGATTACGGCGCCGTCAGTTCCTAGGGCTTGCCGAGAAGCTGGCCCAGGGCGCTGTCGATAGCGGGGTAGTGGAACCTGAACCCCGCGGCTTCAAGGCGCTTCGGCAGGACTTTCTGGCCGGCGAGCAACAGTTCGTCGGCCACCTCCCCGAGCAGCGCACGCATCACGAAGCCCGGAACCGGCACCCCGGGCAGCGTGGTCAGCTTTTGCCGCAGGGCGGCACAAAGTTCTCTGTGCGTCACCGGCGCCGGCGCTGTGATATTGACCGGGCCGTCGATGTCTTCCTGCTCCAGCAGGAAAGCAAAGGCCGCGATGACATCGGCCCGGTGCACCCAGCTCAGGTACTGGCGGCCGCTGCCCAGCCAATTGGCGATACCGAAGCGGAACGGGCGGGAGAGCTCTGCGAAAGCGCCGCCCTCCCGGTCGAAGACCACGCCGAGACGCGCGAGGCAGACCCGCACCCCCAGCGCCTCCGCCTCCCGGGCCGCGCCTTCCCAGTCCCGGCACAGCTCGGCGGAAAACCCCTCGCCCATGCTGCTCTGCTCATCGAGGGGCTCGTCGCCACGGTCGCCGTAGTAGCCGATGGCGCTGGCGCTCACGAGCACCGACGGCGGCCGCGCCAGGCGGCGGCACAGCTCGACCACCGCAGCGGTCGTGTCGAGGCGGCTCTCGACCATCTCCCGCTTGTAGGCCCCGGTCCAGCGCCTGCCGTTCAGGGAGGCGCCGGCAAGGTTGATCACCGCGTCGACCGTCGCATCGTCAGCAATCTCATCAAGGGTCCGCACATAGCGGATGCCGCCGCCGTCGGCGTGCCTGCCGCGGGACAGCACAGTGATCTCGTGGCCATCCCCGCGCAGCCGGGGCAATAGCGCGGAGCCGATGAAACCCGTCCCGCCGGTAACCAGCACATACATCGTCGTGCCTCTCCTTCTGCTCTCGGCCCGGTTCTCTGGCCTCCGGGCTCCTCATCCGCTCCACCACCGCGCGGGGGAGCAAAACCTGGACAGGGCGCGCAGGCGCCGCGCCCACCCCGTATAGTAACGGGATGAGCCCCAGCCTACAGTCAGACCTCGACCGACTGCTCGCGTTCCGGGCGGCGAACCCGCGGCTACTGGTGCTCACCGGCGCCGGTATCAGCGCCGGCTCGGGCATTCCGACCTACCGGGACGCCGACGGGACCTGGCTCCGCGCCGCGCCGATCACCCACCAGGAATTCCTCCGCGACCCGGCGCGGCGGCGGCGCTACTGGGGCCGGTCGACCGTGGGCTGGCCCGGCGTGCGCGATGCGCGCCCGAACGACGCCCACCGCGCCCTCGCCCGGCTGGAGCGCGGCGGCGCGCTGTGGCACCTGGTGACCCAGAACGTGGACCGCCTGCACCAGCGTGCGGGCAGTGCCAGGGTCATCGACCTCCATGGGCGTCTCGACCGCGTGGCCTGCCTGCACTGCGGCCGGCACGGCGACCGGGAAACCCTGCAGCAGCGCCTGCTGCGGGACAACCCCTTCCTTCGCGAAGGACGCGGCGATGCGCGCCCGGACGGCGACGCCGAGTTGCCGGAGGCGGACATCACCCGGCTGCGCGTGCCCGACTGCGACCGCTGCGGCGGCGTGCTCATGCCAGACGTGGTGTTCTTCGGCGGCAGCATTCCCGCAGCGCGCGTGACGGCCTGCCGCGAAGCGCTGGCGGCGGCTGATGCGCTGCTGGTCGTCGGCAGCTCGCTGCAGGTCTACTCGGGCTTCCGCTTCTGCCGGGACGCCGCAGCAGCGGGCAAGCCGATCGCCCTGCTCAACCCCGGGCGCACACGGGCCGACGACCTGGCCGGGCTGCGGCTGCGCTCCCCGGCCGAGGTGCTGCTGCCGGCCCTGGCCGACGCACTCGCCAACGATACCGCGAAGGCGGCCAGCGCATGAGCGATGCACCGGTCATTTACTGGTTCCGCCAGGACCTGCGCCTCGACGACCTGCCCGGCCTCTGCGCTGCAGCCGCCACCGGCAGGCCGGTGCTCCCGATCTACCTGCTGGACGATGAAGCCGCCGGTGAACGCGCGCCCGGCGGCGCCAGCCGCTGGTGGCTGCACGGCAGCCTCGCGGCGCTCGCCGGCGAAATCGACGAGGCAGGCGGGCAGCTCTACCTGCGCCGCGGTGACACGCTGGCACTGCTGGAGGAGCTCTGCGAGCGGAGCGGCGCGACCGCCGTTTACTGTTCCCGCCAGTACGAGCCCTGGGCCGTCGCGCTCGAGGAGCGCCTGCACGAAAAGCTCGGCGAGAAGGGCATCACCGTACGCCGCTACCCGGGCACGCTGCTGTTCGAACCCGGCAGCGTGCTCACGAAGAACGGCGACCCGTACAAGGTCTTCACGCCCTTCTGGCGCGCCTGTCGCGCGGCGACGCCGCCGAAGGCGCCGCTGGAACGGCCGGCATCCGTCACCTGGCAGTCACCCCCTGATGCCGGCGACGCGCTGAACGACTGGCAGCTGCGGCCGAGCAGGCCGGACTGGGCTGCCGGCTGGGAAGACTACTGGGAGCCCGGCAGCGCCGGTGCGCTGCGGCGCCTCAGGCACTTTCTCGAGGAGGCCGTGGATCGCTACGCCGAGGACCGCGACCGGCCGGACCGGGACGGCACCAGCCGCCTTTCGCCGCACCTGCACGCCGGCGATATCTCACCGCGCAGAGTCTGGGACGCGGCACAGCGGGTCGCCGGTGGCCACGGGGCGGCGGCGAAGGCGGTGGACACGTTCCTGGCCGAGCTCGGCTGGCGCGAGTTTTCCTACCAGCTGCTGAGCTTCTTCCCGACCCTCGGCGAAAAAAACTTCAAGGCCGACTTCGATGCTTTCCCCTGGGCCGATGACGCGGAGGGCCTCACCGCCTGGCAACGCGGGCGCACCGGCTACCCGCTGGTCGACGCCGGCCTGCGCGAGCTGTGGGCCACCGGCTACATGCACAACCGCGTGCGCATGGTCACGGCCTCCTTCCTCACCAAGCACCTACGCGTGCACTGGCGCGAGGGCGAGGCCTGGTTCTGGGACACGCTGGTGGATGCCGACATGGCCAACAACTGCGCCGGCTGGCAGTGGGTCGCCGGCTCCGGCGCCGACGCGGCGCCCTACTTCCGCATCTTCAACCCCGTCGCGCAGGGCGAGAAGTTCGACCCGGACGGCGCCTACGTGCGCCACTGGGTGCCAGAGCTGGCGCAGCTGCCCGACAAATACCTGAACAAGCCCTGGGAAGCGCCGGACCACCTGCTCGAGGCCGCGGGCGTAAAGCTCGGTGATAACTATCCGGCGCCGATCGTCGAGCACAAGGCCGCCCGCCAGGCGGCCCTTGATGCCTACGGCGAGATCACCGGGAAGAAGTAAGCCGGCCTAGCCGCGGCGCGCCGCCAGCAGTGCCTTCTGCAGCCCCTCGATGCGCCGCGAGGCGGCGAAGGGCGACAGCCCGGTCTCGGTGCGTCCCTCCTTGCCCAGCAGGTCCAGCTGCGCGTAGAACCAGTACATGGTGCCGAAGGTATCGAGGGTGCGCAGGAGCTTCGAGCCACGCAGGAAGCGCAGCGGCTTCGGCAGCAGGCCCAGGTCCGCCTCGTAGCTCGGCAGGCTTTCGGCGCCCGCCAGCAGTCGCGCCGGGCCGTCGGTCTGCACGCACAGGGGGCGGCCGAGGCCGATGAGGTCCACACCCTCGGCCAGGGCCTGCTCCATCGCCGCCCGGCTGCGGAAGCCGCCGGTCACCATCAGCGGTACCTTGACGGATTCGCGCATCGCCAGGGCGAAGTCGACGAAATAGGCCTCCCGCGCGCGGGTGGACGCCGCCACGGCCTGTTCCTCCGCGGGCTCCAGCCCTTCGACCCCCAGGAGCCGCGGCTGCTCGTAGGTACCGCCGGAAATCTCGATCAGGTCCACGCCGGCTTCCTCCAGCCAGCGCGCCACCTGGAGGCTGTCTTCGAACGCGAAACCGCCCTTCTGGAAATCGGCGCTGTTCAGCTTCACGGCCACGGCAAAGCCGGGACCGGTGGCCGCACGCACCGCCGCGATAATCTCCAGCAGCAGGCGCGCCCGCTTCTGCGCGGAACCGCCGTAGCCGTCGTCCCGCCGGTTCGCCCGCGGGCTCAGGAACTCCGACAGCAGGTAGCCGTGGGCGGCGTGCACCTGAACGCCGCCGAAACCCGCCGTCTCGACCGCGCCCGCCGCTGTCGCGAAGCGGCCGGGGAGCTCGCCGATCTCGGCCTCGGTCAGCGCGACCGGCTCGCCGAACTGCCCGCCGGGAAGCCCCAGCTTGATCGCCGACGGTGCTTTCGGGTGCGGGTTGACCTTCTTCATCGTCTGCCGCCCGGCGTGGCTGAGCTGCACCCAGGCCGCGTTACCCGCGCCGGTGGCCGCCTCGGCCCAGCGCGCGAGTGCGGCCTGCTGCTTCTCGCCGGGCACACCGTGGATCACCACGTTCCCCGGGCGCTCGAGATGGTCCCGGTCGACGATCACGTTGCCGGTGATCAGAAGGCCGGCCCCACCCTCGGCCCAGGTGCGGTAGAGCCGGCAGAGCGCCTCCGTGGCAACCCCGTCGGCCGTTGCCAGGCCCTCGGTCATGGCCGCCTTGGCGATCCGGTTTGGCAGCGTGGCGCCGCAGGGCAGCGTGAGCGGCTCGGCGAGCCTGCTGTCGGCCGGACTGTCGGAGCGGGTGGGTGCTGTGGTCATCGGACTCTCTCCCTTGCGAGGGCCATCATGGTAGGCCGGGATGCGAGGGGTGTACACGCCGCGATGGGGCTGGTGCAGCTCCCGGTGTCCGCCGCCAGTGGCGGTCGCTTTACAGGCCGGGACGCGTCTACTACCTTCAGAAGTACACTCATTTTGAGTGTGGTCAATACAACGTCATGGCCGCGCGCCATGGGGAGAAGACCCATGCCTGATATCGCAGTTTGGCTCTGGATTCTTTGTGCACCCGCCATCGTCGTTATGATGATGAGCGCCAAGCGGTGAGCCCAGCGCGGGCCGGGGGAAAGGTGAACCCCCGGACCCGCGTTTCCAATGGAAACGTACCTGGAAGTTACTTGAAGTCTGCTGCCGGCAGGCTGAGCCCGAGCTGTTGAGCGCTAGTCGGCGCCTGCAACAGTCTCGACACGCAGCCAAAGGCTGTCGTCGTCACGACGGGTGCTATAGGTGCGGTGGCCCGTCTCCTGCGCGCCACCGGCCGGCTGCCAGAGAGGCAGCCACTCGCCAGGAGTAGCGAACACTTCACCTTCATAGCGCAGCAGGTCGTCCCCGGCCTTGCGTGCGACCACGAGCTGCACGCGAACCTCGTCTCCCTCGCGGCTCAGCGTCAAGCGCAGCCTCTCGGCGGACGCCGGTACGCTCGCCACCGAAACCCAGCCGAGGGGCCCCACCCCCGCTGCCCGGCTCTCCGCACCCCGGCTTCGGGCCAGCGTGACCGTGGCGCCCTCGGCGGCCTGCACAGAGACCCCCGGCGAGGCCGTGGTCAGCGTTCCGCTGGCGGGCGGCTGCGGAGCCAGGGTAAGCCGGTAGGTCTCGGCCATGGAGGGAAAGGAAAAACCGAGGAGCAAAACCAGTACGACCGAGAGGGATGCGAGTAGTCCGGCTTTGCGGGGAATTGGAGGCTCGGGTCGGAATCGAACCGGCGTAGACGGATTTGCAATCCGCTGCATAACCACTCTGCCACCGAGCCTGGGGATGTTGGAGCGGGAAACCGGGTTCGAACCGGCGACCTCAACCTTGGCAAGGTTGCGCTCTACCAACTGAGCTATTCCCGCGTTGTGCTGTTCGTACCGACCGTGGGTTGGTCGCCGGTACCGGCGAGGCTTGGCGCCCCCCCTGCAACCTTGGCAAGGTTGCGCTCTACCAACTGAGCTATTCCCGCTTCTGACCGGCCCTCGGGCCGTAGGAACGCTCACTTTTCAGTGAGGGCGCCAATTGTAGGCCTTCCCCGGCGCCAGTCAAGACATGTCCGCCCGGGCGCGGATGACGTGGGCGGCGGCGCGGAGGTAGGCGACCATGGACCAGAGCGTGAGCACCGCAGCCGTGTACAGGAGCAGGTAGCAGAGGCCGAGCAGCCAGGTGCTATCGCGCGCCGGGTCGATGGCCAGCAGGCCGATGACCGCCACCATCTGGAAGGCCGTCTTCACCTTGCCGATGTAGGAGACGGCGACCGAGGTCCGCTCCCCGAGCTCGGCCATCCACTCCCTCAGCGCCGAGATCACGATCTCCCGGCCGATGATCACGCAGGCGGCGAGCGTGAACAGCGGCGTGTCGTGGCGCTCTACCAGTAGCACCAGGGCCACCGCGACCATGAGCTTGTCGGCCACCGGGTCGAGGAAGGCGCCGAAAGGCGTCGTCTGGCCGAGGCGCCGGGCCAGGTAGCCGTCGAACCAGTCGGTGACCGCAGCGAGGGTGAAGATGCCCGCCGCGACCAGCAGGTGGCCCTGGAACGGCAGGTAGAACACCACCGCGAGGACCGGGATCAGGAGGATCCGCAGCAGGGTCAGGGCGTTGGGAATGTTGATCGGCAAGGCGCTGTCTCGTGGTTCCTGGAGCGGCCGACCTAGTCCGCCGCGCTGTGCAGGTGGTCGTAGATCTGCTGCGCCATGGTAGCACTGATGCCCTGGGTTTTTTTCAGCTCGTCGACACTCGCGTTGGCGACGCCGCGCGCGCTGCCGAAATGGCGCAGCAGTTCGCGGCGGCGCTTCGCGCCGACCCCCGGGATTTCCTCCAGCCGCGAGCCGCGCCGCGCCTTGTCCCGGCGCGCCCGGTGGCCACTGATGGCGAAGCGGTGGGCTTCGTCCCGCACCTGCTGGATCAGGTGCAGGGCCGGGCTGTTGGCCGGCAGGTTCTGCTCGATGCCCGAGGCGCCGAGCACCAGCGTTTCGAAACCGGCCTTGCGCGTGACGCCCTTGGCCACGCCAGCGACCAGGATACCATCGAGCTCGAGTTCGGCGAGCACATCGAGCGCCTGCTGTACCTGCCCCTTGCCGCCATCGATGAAGAGCACGTCGGGCACGCTGCCCTCCCCCGCCTTCAGGCGCCGGAAGCGCCGGCGCAGGGCCTGCTCCATGGCGGCGTAGTCGTCGCCCGCGGTAATCCCGTCGATGTTGAAGCGCCGGTAATCCGCCTTGCGCGGGCCGTTCTCATCGAAGACCACGCAGGACGCGACCGTCGCCTCGCCGCTGGAGTGGCTGATGTCGAAGCACTCCATGCGCTGCGGGTAGGCCTCGAGTTCGAGTACCTCCTGCAGTGCCTGCAGCCGCTCCTGGGTGCTCTCGCGGCCGGCCAGGTGGGCCGCGAGGTTGGTCGCCGCGGTCTGCTCGGCCATTTGCAGCCAGCGCGCCCGGGCCTCACGCACGCGGTGGCGCAGGCGGACCCGGCGCCCGGCCTGCAGGGTGAAGGCCTCTTCGAGCGTCTTGCTATCCTCCGGGGCCGCATTGAGCACGATCTCCGGGGGCAGGGCACGCCCCTCGCTCAGGTAGAACTGCGCCAGGAAAGCCCCGAGCAGACCCTCGGGCGTCTCCGCGAGCTTGGTGGATGGGTAGAAGGTGCGGCTGCCGAGCACCCGGGCACCGCGCACGAACAGCACCTGCACGCAACTCTGGCCGCCCTCGGTCACCGCCGCCAGCAGGTCGAGGTCGCCGCTGCCGCCCTCTACACCCTGGGTCGCCTGCACGTGCTGGAGCTGGCGCAGCTGGTCCCGGAGCATCGCCGCCTTCTCGTACGCGAGCGCCGCGGCCGCCTGCTCCATGTCGTCCGCCAGGCGCACCATCAGCTCCTGGTTCTTGCCTTCGAGGAACAGGGCCGTGTTCTCGACCTGCTGGGCGTAATCGGCTGCGGAAACGAGGTCCACGCAGGGCGCGGTGCAACGGTCAATCTGGTACTGCAGGCAGGGGCGCGAGCGGTTCCGGAAGTAACTGTCCTCGCACTGGCGTACCTTGAACACCTTCTGCAGGAAGTGCAGGGAGCGGCGCACGGCGCCAGCGCTCGGGTAGGGGCCGAAGTAGCGCCCCTTGCGCCGCTTGGGCCCACGATGCAGGGCCAGGCGCGGAAAGCGGTCCTCGCTCGACAGGAAAATGTAGGGGTAGGACTTGTCGTCCTTGAGCAGGATGTTGAAGGGCGGCCGGTGACTCTTGATCAGGTTGTGCTCGAGGAGCAACGCGTCGACCTCCGTCGCCGTCACGGTTACCTGGATATCGGCGATGCGCGAAACCAGCGCTACGGTCTTGGCGTTCAGCCCCCGGTTGCGGAAATAGGAGGCGACCCGGCTCTTCAGGTTGCGCGCCTTGCCGACGTAGAGCAGGCCGCCGTCGGTGCCGTACATCTGGTAGACCCCGCAGCGGGTCGTCAGCGTCTTGAGAAACGCCTCGGCGTCAAAGCCGCTCATGCCGCCACCCCGTACACGCGCGGCTCGATCTCCAGGTGGCAGCCGAAGGTCTCTGCCACCGATGCCTGGATGCGCCGCGCGAGGGCCAGCAGCGCGCGCCCGTCCCCCCCATGGCTGACCAGCACCAGCGCGTGGCCCGGGTGCACCGCGACGCCCTCGCCTTCCACGCCGCGCCAGCCGCACTGTTCGATGAGCCAGCCGGCGGCGAGCTTGCGGCCACCGGGGGCCTCGAACTGCGGCATGCCGGGGTAGCGGCGCGCGAGCTCGTCTGCGGTCGCGGTATCGACCACGGGGTTCTTGAAAAAACTGCCGGCATTCGGGGTGGTCGCCGGGTCCGGCAGCCGCGCCCGGCGAAGGGCCACCACCGCGTCGAAGACGTCCCGGGGCCCGGGCGCTTGCGCGCGCCCGGCAAGCGCTTCCCGCAGCGTGGGGTAATCGGTAACCGGCGCAGCCGTGCGCTGCAGGCGGAAATCCACGGCGGTGATGACAACCGCGTCACGCAGCGCGCCCTTGAAGACACTGTCGCGGTAGCCGAAGGCACAGTCCGAACGGGAAAGAACCAGGCTCTCGCCATCGGCAATGCGCACCGCGTGCACCGCCTCGACGAAGGGGGCCAGCTCGACGCCATAGGCGCCGATATTCTGGATGGGTGCGGCGCCCACGGTACCGGGAATAAGCGCGAGGTTCTCGAAGCCGTGGTAGCCCTGCTCCAGGCACCAGGCGACCAGCGAGTGCCAGTGCTCCCCGGCGGCAACGCGGAGCGTAACGCTTTCGTCATCCTCGGCGAGGACCGTTCGGCCCGTCGCCGTGTAACGCAGGACGAGTGCCTCCACATCCCCGGCAAACACGACGTTGCTGCCCTCACCGAGCACGATAACGGGTAGGCCCGCCGCGCGCGCGACGTCAAGCGCCTCGCGCAGCGCGGGCAGGTCGGCGACGTCACGGCGGGCCGTGGCCTTTGCCGGCAGCTCCAGGGTCGTCAGCGCGGAGAGGTCTTCAGCCGCGCTCGCCACCGGTCAGCTCCGCCAGCAATGCCTCGCCCGCGCCCTCCACGAGGTCGAGAACCTCCTCGAAGCCGCGCTCACCGCCATAGTACGGGTCCGGCACCTCGCGCCGGCCCAGCGCCGGTGCGAGAGCCAGGAACAGGTCCAGCCGGCCGCGGTACTCGGCCGGTCGCAGGGCTTCGAGGTGGGCGAGGTTGCTCTCGTCCATGGCGAGGATATAGTCGAAGCGCTCGAAATCCACTGGCGCGAACTGCCGCGCGCGCAGGGGGGAGAGGTCGTAGCCACGCCGGGCCGCCGCCGCGGTCGCGCGCGCATCCGGCGGCTCGCCCACGTGGTAGCCGGCGGTGCCGCAGCTGTCGATACGCACCCGGCCGGCGAGCCCCGCCCGCGCGACCTGCTCGCGAAACACCGCGTCCGCCGTGGGCGAGCGGCAGATGTTGCCGAGACAGACGAAGAGAACGCCGTTCTCGCTGCTCATAGCGCGCCCCCCGTCGCCCAGTGCGCGCGCAGCCGCTCCAGGTCCTCGGGGGTATCCACCCCGCCGGGCACCGGACAGCAGGCATCGGCCACGTGGATCGCCTCACCGTGGTACAGGGCACGCAGCTGCTCGAGTTGCTCCAGCGCCTCGGGGGGCGCCACGGGCCAGTCGACGAAGCGCCGGAGAAAGCCAGCGCGGTAGGCATAGAGTCCGATGTGCCGACGCCAGGGCGTACGGCCCTCGGCCGCTTTCGCATCGCGGGGATAGGGTATCGCTGCGCGGCTGAAATAGAGCGCCCGGCCGGCGCCGTCGGCGACGACCTTGACCACGTTCGGATTGTCGAGCTGCTCGCGGCCGGCGAGCGGCTCGCAGAGGGTGGCGACAGCAGCCCAGAGGCGCTGGCGCAGATTCCCGGCGACCTGGTCGATGACCGCTGGCGGGATGAGTGGCTCGTCACCCTGCACATTGACGACGATGGCGTCGTCCTCGAGTTCGAGTCTCGCGGCCACCTCGGCGAGCCGGTCCGTGCCCGAGGGGTGGTCATCCCGGGTCAGGAGCACGTCCGCCCCCCAGCCGGCAGCGGCCGCACGGATGCGCGCATCATCGGTGGCGATGACGACCCGCGCGGCGCCGCTGGCCCCGGCGCGCCCCCACACATGCTGCAGCATCGGCCGGTCGCCGATGCTGGCCAGCGGCTTGCCGGGAAGGCGCGTCGAGGCGTAGCGCGCCGGGATGACGACGGTAAAGGCCATGGTCGAGACTCCTGCTCACGGGGCGCCGCCACGGCACCGGGCCGGTACCGGAGCGCCCCGCAGCGGCGCATTCTACCGCGTCCGCGCGGGGCTTGATAACGCTAGGAATCGGGCCCCGGCCGCAGTGTGGCAATGCTCAGGCGGGAGAACCCCATCTGCCCTGCGGCATCCATGGCCCGCACGACCGCCGCGTGGCTGCTGTCCGCATCGGCGGAGATGAGCAGCGGCAGCGTCGTATCCCCCTGGGAGTACTCATAGAGAGCCGCCTGGATGGTGCGCACGCGGCGGTCGACCAGCGCCTCGCCGTTGACCCGGTACGCGCCCGTCTCGTCCACCAGCAGTTCGATCTGCCGCGGCGCCTGCGTGGCTGGAGCCGCGTCTGCCTCCGGCAGGTCCACGAGGAGCCGCGTCTCCCGGGTAAAAGTGGTGGAAACCATGAAGAAAATGAGCAGCAGGAACACCACGTCGATGAGCGGGGTGAGATTCAGCCCCGGCTCCTCCCGCCGCCGGCGCCGGAATTTCACGGGGTTGTCTCCCCGCTCTCCCGCGCGTGCAGCGCATCAACGAAGCGTATGGACTCCTGTTCGAGACCGACGACGATCTCGTCCACCCGGCCGGTGAGAAAGCGATGCATGGCCAGCGCGGGGATGGCGACGCTCAGCCCCGCCGCGGTCGTGATCAGGGCCTCCGAGATACCACCAGCCAGGGCGCTGGCGTTGCCGGTGCCCTGCACCATGATCTCCGAGAACACCTTGATCATGCCGACCACGGTCCCGAGCAGGCCGAGGAGCGGCGCGATGGCGGCGATGGTGCCGAGCGTGTTCAGGTAGCGCTCGAGCTCGTGGACGACGTGGCCGGCGGCTTCCTCGATGCTGTCCTTCATGACCTCGCGCCCGTGATGCGCGTTGGCGAGACCCGCGGCCAGGATACGGCCCAGGGGCGATGACTCACGGAGCCGGCGCAACTGCTCGCTGCCGAGCCGGCCCCCGCGGAGCTTCTCCCACACGGAGGCGGACAGCTGGGGCGGTGCGATGCGCCGCGGGTTCAGCGCGTACAGGCGCTCGATGCAGATCGCCAGCGCGACGACCGAGCAGAGCAGGATGACGATCATCAACCAACCGCCGGCTACAACCAGTTCCAGCACGCGCTACTCCTCAACCCGGGAATTCGACCGATTATACGCATGGCAACCGAGCGGCGTCAGCGGCGGCGCCCGGCGCCAGTAGCGGGCGCTGCGGTCCCGGTAGCGGGACACGGTGACGGTGCCATCGGCATCGACCTGATAGCGCAGGGCCCCGCCCGCTGCCGTGCCATCGAGACGGCTGCCGCCCCGGCAAAGGCGCTGCACGACCGCTGGTGCAGGGTGCCCGAAGGGGTTTGCGCGGCCGAAGGTGAACGCCGCCCAGCGCGGCGTCACAGCTCGGAGGAAGGCCGCCCCCGTGGAACTCGCCGAGCCGTGGTGGGCCACGAGCAGCCAGTCCGCGCGCAGCGCATCGCGCCAGTAGCGAACGAGACCGCGCTCCCGCCTGCGGCCGATATCGCCGGTGAGCAGGAAGCGGCGGCCGTTCGCAGTGATCCGCAGCACGCAGGAGGCATCGTTGCGCCCGAGCCGCTCGCCCGGCGCGGCGCTGAGGAGGCGGAAGACCGTGCCATCGGGCCAGCGCCAGCTGGCCCCCGCCCGGCAGAGACGCCCCCGGGCAATGCCCGGCAGCGGCTGGCCGAGCAATAGCTCGCCCACCGGGAGCGCTTCGAGGACGGCGCCCACACCGGCACTGTGGTCCCGGTCCGGGTGGCTGACAACCAGCGTCGTGATGCGGCGCACGCCCGCCTGGCGCAGGTAGGGCAGGATGACGCGCCGGGCGGCGTTCGCGCCCGCCGGGTCACCGCCGCCCGTATCATAGACCAGCGTCCGACCGCCGCTGCGGAAGACCACGGCCGTACCCTGCCCCACGTCCAGTACCGTCAGTTCCGGCAGCGCCACGCGCGTTCCGCTGGCCGGCCACAGCAGCGGCAGCAGCCCCAGCGCGCCCACGGCGCGGAGGACGGGCCTGCGGGCGCCGAAGAGGAAGAGAACGCCCAGCAGCGCAAACAGGCATTCGACAGCTCCGCCTCCTGTCTCGAGGTAGATTTTCATCCCCGCTCGCGCCGCGACGGCCGCTGCACCGGCGAGCAGCGGTTCCACCAGCGCGGCCGCGAACTGCCAGCAGCCCTCGGCCACCACGGGCAGCCAGGGCGAAGCGAGCGCGCCGAGCAGCAGCAGGGGCACCAGCACCGCCCCGACCAGCGGCACCAGGATGAGGTTCGCCGGCGCCGAGACCAGGGAGGTCCCGCCGAACCACCAGGCGGTCAACGGCGCCATGGCGACGGCCATGAAACCGTGTACGAGCACAGCGGTGCGCCAGCGCGACAGTCCCCGGTAACGGGTCGCAAACCAGAGCAGCCAGGCGACGGCCAGGAAGCTCAGCCAGAAGCTCGAGCCCACGGCCGCAAGCGGGTTGGCGGCGAGGACCAGCGCCGCGGCGAGCAGGAGATTGCGGCCGCTGCGGGCCGAGCGGCCCAGGCACAGCGCCAGGCAGACGCAGGAGAGCATGGCGAGGGCCCGCTGCGTGGGCAGGGTGAACCCCGCGAGACCCGCATAGACCGCGGCAGCCAGGAGCGCGCCCGTCGGCCGCAGCCAGGTCCAGGCGGCGCCCAGGCCCGCCAGCGCGGCAAAGCGGGCGCAGAGGCCGCCGAGGAGCAGGCCCAGGCCCGCCACGAGGGAGACATGAAGTCCGGAAATGACGACCAGGTGAACCACACCGAAGGCGCGAAGGAGCGACCAGTGTTCGCTCGTGAGCTGGCTCTTGTCGCCTACCAGGAGCGCTGTGAGCAGGCCCTGCGCCGGGCTTTCTCCCACCGCCTCACCCAGCGCGGCGGCAAGCCCGGCGCGGGCCCGGTGGAAGGGGGCCCCCAGTCCGGCGGGCGCAAGGCGCTCCCCGTCCCCGGCGCGGACGCTCGCGTTCGCGTGCAGGCCGGCTCGGGCATGGAAATCCTGGCGGTTGAAGCCGCCCGGATTGGCTTCGCCCCAGGGCAGCCGCAGGCGCGCGATAAAGTGCCAGCGCTCACCGGGAGCGAGAGCCTGCTCGCCATACCAGGCCAGCGAAACCCGCTCCGGCCCCCGGCAGGCCGGGTCGTCGATGGCGTCGACCTCGAGCGGCACGCGCTGCTGCCAGGTCCCGTCCGGCAGCAGGCGGCGCTGCGGCAGGCCCGCAATGATCCCCGTCAACCCGCTGAAGTGGCCGTCACAGGCCGGCGGCAGACGCTGGGCGAGCAGGGCTTGCCCGTACAGGGCGGCCCAGGCGACCCCCAGGGCTGCGGCGAGGAGACCCGCGGGGCGCCGCCGCCAGGCAAGCAGGAACAGGCACGGCAGCCATGTCCAGCGGGGATCTGCCGGCAAAAGCGGCAGCAGGGAAACGAGGAGTACCCCGCCGGTGAAGGCGACCAGGCGACCATCCGCCCCCGTTATCGGTACGGCGGAGCGGTGGAGCGGAGGCAGAAAAGGCACAGCGGCCGCAGTCGGTTACCGTTAGAATAAGGACTGCATCACAATCACCGGGCCCGCGGCCACGTCCGCAGCGGCCAGGCCGGAAATGCCCAAGAAGACCCTGAAACAGCTCGCCCCCTCCCCCGCCCGGCTCAAGCGCTGGGGTGCCCTCGACCGTTTCGGGGAAGGGATCTACAGCGGCAACCTTTGGCACATCAACCGCTATTCGGCTTCCATGGCTTTCTTCGTCGGCCCCTTCGTGGCTTTCCTGCCCGTGCCCGGGCAGATGCTGATCGCGGCCCTCGCCGCCATCCGCCTGCGCTGTAACCTCCCCCTGAGCGTGGGCCTGGTATGGATCACCAACCCGCTCACGGCCCCGGCGATCATCTACCTCGCCTACCGCGTGGGTGCACTGGTACTCGGGGTGCCGCCGGGCATGCCGGCGTTCAGCCTGAGCTGGGGCTGGCTATCCGGCGAGCTGGGGTCGATCTGGCAGCCCCTGTTGCTCGGCTGCCTGCTCCTCGGCCTGTTCTCGGGCAGCCTCGGCTACTTCGTCATCAATAACCTCTGGCGCTGGCGCGTGGGCCTGCAGTGGCGGCGCCGAAAGCTGGCACGCTCGCTTCCTAGTGGTCGGCCTGGAGCACCGCAGCCGGCGCAAGGCGGGCCGCGCGAAGGGCCGGATAGCAGGCAGCGCACAGGCACATGAGCAGCGCCGCCGCGGCGACCAGCGCGAAATCCGAGGCGCGCGCATCCGAGGGGATGAACGACACCGGGTAGACATCCGTGGCCAGCAAGCGAACGCCGAGGAGCCGCTCCACGGCGGCCACCGCCTTCGGCACGCCGAGGCTCGCCAGGAAACCGATAGCGCTGCCCAGGGCCACCCCGGTCACCCCGATCATGCCGCCCTGCATCAGGAACAGCGCCCCGACCTGCCCCGGCGTCGCGCCGAGCGTGCGCAGGATGGCGATGCTGCCGCGCTTGTCCATGACCACAAGGACCAGCGAAGAGACGACGTTGAACGCCGCCACGGCGATGATCGACAGGAGCAGCACCGTGATCAGCCGGCGCGAAAGCTGGATCGCCTCGTAGAGGTTGCCGTGCGTCAGCGTCCAGTCCGTGAGGTAGAAGCCCGGGGGCAGGAGTGGCAGCAGGTCACGGCGGATCCGCGCGACGTCGAAAAGGTCCGTGGTATGCAGCCTGAGGCCGCTGGCGCCGCCGTCCAGGCCCGCGAGCGACGACGCTGCCGCCAGCGGCAGCACCGCGAGCGCCTCGTCCAGTTCCGTGCCCGTTTCGATGATCCCGGCGAGGGGGTAGGCGCCTGTCTCCGCTACACCCCGGCCGTCGCGGGCGGGCACGAGCAGCGTCATAGTGTCCCCTGCGACGGCCCCCAGGCGCCGCGCGACGGCCGCGCCCAGGTAGAGCCCGTCGCCGCCGACCGGTGCACCGTTCAAGCCGAGGTCGGCGAACTCGGCGAGGGCGACGGGTTCGAGGCCGAGGCCGGCCACCGCCTCGACCTGTCCGCCGGCGATGGCGAGCCCTTCGAAAGCTGCAAAGGGCGTCGCCTCCACAACCGTCGGCTGCGCCAGCAGGGTCTCGGCCAGGGCGCCGGGATCCCGGTCCCCCAGGGCGGCGTGCACGGTGATGTGCGGAACGAGCGAGAGGATGCGCTCGCGCATCTCCCGGTCGAAGCCGTTCATCACCGAGAGCACGGTCAACAGGAGTGCGATCGCCAGTACCAGGCCGATCATCGCCAGCGTGGACATGAACACCGAGAGGTGGCCACGCCGGGCCGCGAAAGTGTGCCGGAGCGCGATGCGCGCCAGCTCAGCGCTGCGCATCGGCCGCTACCAGGTGACCGTCCTCCAGCACCAGCGTGCGATGCATGCGAGCAGCGATGGCCGGATCATGGGTCACGATGATGAACGCCGCCCGTTCCCGGCCCAGGTCGTCGATCAGCGCGAGCACACGCTCGGCAGAAGCCGGATCGAGGTTGCCGGTCGGCTCGTCCATCAGCACGCAGCCGGGCGCGGCAACCAGCGCCCGGGCGATGGCAACACGCTGGCGTTCACCCCCGGAAAGTGCGCCGGGACGATGGTCGACCCGGCTCCCGAGCCCCACCCGCTCGAGCATCGCCCGGGCGCGCTCGAGGGCCTCGGACCGCGCCAATCCCCCGATGAGCAGGGGCATCGCCACATTTTCGGCCGCATCGAACTCGGCGAGCAGGTGATGGAACTGGTAGACAAAGCCCAGGTGCCGGTTGCGCCACCGGCAGCGGGCCTTTTCCGGCAGGCGGTCGAGGGCCTGCCCGGCGACTTCGACGCTGCCGCTGCTCGGCGGGTCGAGGCCGCCTAACAGGTTGAGGAGCGTCGACTTGCCGCTGCCGCTGGCGCCGACAATGGCGAGCCGCTCCCCCGCCGCCAGCGAGAGCTCGACCCCGCGCAGGACTTCCACCTCCCGGCTGCCGTCCCGGTAGACCTTGCCGAGGTCACTGCAGCGCAGCACCGGCTCAGCCACGGCGGAGCGCCTCCGCCGGCGCCACCCGGGACGCACGCCAGGCCGGGTACAGCGTGGCCAAGACCCCCAGGCCCAGGGACGCGGCGACCACTGTCACCACGTCGGACCAGCGCAGTTCCGCGGGCAGGCCGGTGATGAAGTAGACGGCCGGGTCGAAGAGGCGCGCCTGCAGCAGGCCCTCGAGGACAGCGGCGATGCGGTCGACAGACAGCGCCAGCAGGACGCCGAGCACGGCGCCCAGGGCTACCCCGAGGACGGCAAGCGCAGCCCCGTGGACCACGAAGAGCCGCAAAATCGCCGGCGGGTCCGCTCCAAGGGTACGCAGCACGGCAATGTCCTCCCGTTTTTCCGCTACGGACATGACCAGGGTAGCGACAATGTTGAAAGCGGCGACGGCAACCACGCTCAGCAGCAGCAGGCTCACGGTCAGTTTTTCCATGCGCACGGCCCGGAACAGCGAACCCTGGGTGTCACTCCAGGGCAGCGCTCGGACGCCGTGCGGGAGCCCGGCGGCCAACCGCTCGAGGGTCGCCGGCGCCTCGAAGAGATCGGCGGTGCGCAGCTTCAGGCCCGTCGGCGCCCCGGTGCCACCGAGGAGGCGGTTGGCCGTATCCAGCGACACGTAGGCGAGCTTAGCGTCCTGCTCCGCACCGACCCGGAACAGGCCCACCACCTCGAGCCGCCGGCTACGGGGAAACAGGCCCAGGGGGGTAGCGGTAAAGCGCGGCAGGGTCACGCGCACCGAATCGCCGATACTGACGCCGAGCATGCGGGCGAGAGAGGCCCCGAGAACCACGCGGAACGGCGCTTCGTCGAGGGCGTCGAGGCGTCCGGCGACAAGCGTGCCGGGCATGCGCGACACCTCCCCTTCCCGCGCGGTGTCGATACCGGTCAGTTGCACCCCGCGCTGCCCTCGGCCGGCGCCAAGCAGCGCCTTTTCCTCTCGGTAGGGAGCGACTCCGAGCACCGCCGGGTCGCTGGCGACGCGGTCCGCCAGGCTCTGCCAGTCCTCTGCCAGCGCCGGGCTGTCGAACAGGAGGTACCCGTGCGGAACGAGGGCGAGGATCCGCCCCCGGAGTTCGCCGGCAAAGCCATTCATCACGGACAGCACGACGATCAGGCTGGCCACACCGATGACCATGCCCAGCATGGAAACCAGGCTGACGAGGGTGGTGAAGCGGTTGCGCTGGCGGCTGAAACTGTAGCGAAGCCCGATGAAGGCGGGATAACCCACCGGCGGTCAGCGACTGCTGATGTCGCGGGAGGCGGTGTCGTGGGACGCGGCGTCGTAGGAGGCGGCGTCATAGAAAGACGCCTCGCCGGCCTCGCCTTTCTCCTCGTCACAGCGGGCGGGGTCACCGCCGCAGATCTCGCAGGACTGGTTGATGCCGATCGCGCCGAGACCGCCGCAGGAGCCCTTGATCGGCTCGCGGCCGGCCAGCACGCCAACGGCCATGGCGGTGACGACCAGGCCCATGATGATTACCGTCAGCACGAAAACGAGCATTGCAGTCTCCTATTCCTCGCTGCTGCCGGCGAGGTACGGTGCGAAGGCGGGCGAACTGTATTCCTTGAAGCCATCGCCTTCGCGGGCGAGCAAATATACCGCAAGGCCCGCCTCGTCGGCCACTTCGAGCGCGGCCTCGCGCCCGAGCACGGCGAGCGCCGTGGCCCAGCCGTCCGCGACCATGCAGGACTTGTGAATCACCGTAACAGACACGACATCATGGGTCACGGGCGCGCCGGTGCGCGGGTCGATCATGTGCGAATAGCGCACCTCGCCCACAGTGAAAAAGTTGCGGTAATCGCCCGAGGTGGCTATCGCGCCGTCGCTCAGGGCGATGCCCCGGGCCACGGCGCGGGCCCCGGCCTGGGGGCGCTCCACGGCCACGCGCCAGGCGTCGCTGCGCGGGCTCCGGCCGGCCACGCGCATCTCGCCGCCGATCTCGACCAGGTAATTCGCCAGGCCGCGCGCCTCCAGGAGGCCGGCAACCCGGTCCACCGCATAGCCCTTGGCGATGGAAGAAAAGTCGAGGGAGACCGGGGCGCGCTTGCCAAGGCGACGGCTGTCCGGGTTCCAGTCCAGCTTGCTCTGCCCCACGCGGTAGCGTGTTTCCGCCACGGCCGCACTGTCCGGGATGCCGTCCCGGGGCCCTTCCGGGCCGAAACCCCACAGGTCGACCAGCGGGGCGACGGTCACGTCGTAGGCACCACCGCTGGTCCTGCCGATGGCGAGCGCTGCCTCGAGCACTGCCGCAAAGCTCGGCGACACGGTCATGGTTGCGCCCGCCGGCAGGCGGTTGAAGCGGCTGATCTCCGAGTCCTCAAGCCAGGTCGACATGCTGGCGTTGACGGCCTCGAGCTCGGCATCGATCGCGGCTTGCAGCGCTTCCCCGGCCGCGGCGCCGCCCGGCACCGTGAGGTGCCAGCGCGTGCCCATGGTGCGGCCTTCCAGGCGCAGATCCTGCGGCTCGCCCCCGCAGGCGGCCAGGAGCGCCAGCAGCGCCCCCAGGCAAAGGTTCTTCGCATCCTTACGGGGCCACCCGCCACCATCCGTGCCGAGGATCCGCGCAACCCCAAAAAAAAGCGACCGCACAGGGCGGTGGCTCTTCGCGAGCCCCGGCTGCATCAGCCGCCGAAGTCGTCCAGCATAATATTCTCGGGCTCGACGCCGAGGTCCGTGAGCATCTGGATGCAGGCCGCGTTCATCATCGGCGGGCCGCACATGTAGTATTCGCAGTCCTCGGGTGCCGGGTGGTCCTTGAGGTACTCCTCGTAGAGAACATTGTGGATGAAGCCGGTGAGGCCCTCCCAGTTGTCCTCGGGCTGCGGGTCCGACAGGGCCACATGCCAGTCGAAGTTGTCGTTCTCCGCGGCCAGGCCGTCGAAATCCTCGACGTAGAACATCTCGCGCAGGGACCGGGCGCCGTACCAGAAGCTGATCTTGCGCTTGCTGTTCAGGCGCTTGAGCTGGTCGAAGATGTGCGAGCGCATGGGGGCCATGCCGGCACCGCCGCCGATGAAGACCATCTCGGCGTCCGTGTCCTTCGCGAAGAACTCGCCGAAAGGCCCGTACACCTTGACCTTGTCGCCGGGCTTCAGGTTGAAGACCCAGGACGACATGATGCCGGGCGGGATGCCCTCGCTGCCCGGGGGCGGCGTCGCGATGCGGATATTGAACTTCACCACGCCCTTCTCTTCCGGGTAGTTCGCCATGGAGTAGGCGCGGATCGTGGTCTCGTCGCACTTCGACTCGAGGTTGAAGAAGCCGAAGCGCTCCCAGTCGCCGCGGTACTCCTCGTCGACGTCGAAGTCGCTGAACTTGACGTGGTGCGGCGGGCACTCGAGCTGCACATAGCCACCGGCGCGGAAGTCGACGTTCTCGCCCTCCGGCAGCTTCAGGGTCAGCTCCTTGATGAAGGTCGCAACGTTCGGGTTGCTCTCGACCGTGCACTCCCACTGCTTGACCCCGAAGACCTCCTCCGGGACCTGGATCTTCATGTCCTGCTTGACCGCGGTCTGGCAGGACAGGCGCCAGCCCTCGTTGGCCTCGCGGCGCGTGAAGTGGGATTCCTCGGTGGGCAGCATGGCGCCGCCGCCCTCCTTGATGATGCACTTGCATTGCGCGCAGGTACCGCCGCCACCGCAGGCGGAGGCGAGGAAAAGGTCCTGATCGGCGAGCGTCTGCAGCAGCTTGCCCCCGGCCGGGACCGTGATGGTCTTCTCGCCGTTGATCTCGATGTTGACGTTGCCGGAGCTCACCAGGCGCGCCCGGGCAAAGAGAATCACCATGACCAGCGCGAGCACGATGGCCGTGAACATCCCGACGCCGTAGACGATAGTCAAATCCATGTCGCTAGTTCCCTAGATGTCGATACCGCCAAAGGACATGAAGCCGAGGGACATGAGCCCGACGGTGATGAACGTGATGCCGAGACCCTGCAGGCCGTCCGGGACATCGCTGTATTTGAGCTTCTCGCGGATACCCGCAAGGGCCACGATGGCCAGGGCCCAGCCGACGCCGGCGCCGGCGCCGAAGACCACGCTCTCGCCGAAATTGTAGTCTCTTTCCACCATGAACAACGACGCGCCGAGGATGGCGCAGTTCACGGTGATCAGCGGCAGGAACACGCCGAGGGCGTTGTAGAGTGCCGGCACGTACTTGTCGAGGAACATCTCGAGGATCTGCACGATGGCGGCGATCACGCCGATGTAGGACAGCAGGCCGAGGAAGGACAGGTCCATCTCCGGGAGCCCCGCCCAGGCGAGGGCGCCGTCGGCGAGGAGGTAGTTGTAGATGAGGTTGTTCACCGGCACGGTGATCGTCAGCACCACGATCACGGCGATGCCGAGGCCGAGAGCCGCCTGCACTTTCTTGGACACGGCGAGGAAGGTGCACATGCCCAGGAAGAAGGCCAGCGCCATGTTCTCGATGAAGATCGAGCGGACAAAGAGGCTCAGGTAGTATTCCATTACGCGGTCTCCTCAGCGGGCGTGTGGGGCGCCAGGCGGAAATCGGGCTCCTCCACCTGCTTGGCGTCCCAGCTGCGCAGCGCCCAGATAAACAGGCCGATGAGGAAGAAGGCGCTCGGCGGCAGCAGCAGCAGGCCGTTGGGGACGTACCAGCCGCCCTCGGTGGCCAGCGGCAGGATCTCGATGCCCATGAGCTTGCCGGCGCCGAACAGCTCGCGCACCACCGCGACGGCAATCAGCACTACCGAGTAGCCAAGGCCGTTGCCGACACCATCGAAGAAGCTCGGCAGCGGCGGGTTTTTCATGGCGAAGGCTTCCGCCCGCCCCATGACGATGCAGTTGGTGATGATCAGCCCCACGAACACAGACAGCTGCTTGCTGATGTCGTAGGCGACCGCCTTGAGCACCTCGTCCACGAGAATCACCAGCGAGGCGATGATCGTCATCTGCACGATGATGCGGATGCTGCCGGGGATGTGGTGGCGGATGGCGGCGATGAAAAGGTTCGAAAACGCCACCACGAAGGTCAGCGCCACACACATGACAAGGGTCACCTGTAGCGACGAGGTCACGGCCAGTGCGCTGCAGATACCGAGGATCTGCAACGCAATGGGATTGTTCCTGAAAATCGGTGTGGTCAGTGCTTCCTTGACGTTCTGCATGTCAGGCGTCTCCCGTCTTCAGGTTGTCGAGGAAGGGCTTGAAGCCCTGCTCGCCCAGCCAGAACTGGACGAGGTTGGTTACGCCGCGCGCCGTGAGCGTGGCACCGGAGAGCCCGTCGACGCGCCAGGGCGCGTTCGGGCTCTCCTTGTCGACAGCGCCCTTCGCGAGCGCAATCGCGGCCTCGCCGTCGCGGTAGACCTGCTTGCCCGGCCACTGGGACTTCCAGCGCGGGTTGTCCACCTCGCCGCCCAGGCCCGGGGTCTCACCGTGCTCGTAGAAGCCGAGGCCGGCGACGGTGTTGACGTCGGACTCGAGGGCGATGAACCCGTATAGCGTAGACCACAGGCCGTAACCGTGAATCGGCAGGATGACCTTGTCCAGCCCGCCGCCGGTCCCCTGCACGAGATACACCTCCGCGTAGTCGGCGCGCCGGCCGATTTTTGCCGGGTCCTCCTCGAGATCCGTAGAGAGGTTGGGCGACTTGCTCGCGGCGCGCTGGTTGTAGCCGTCCGGCACCTCCGCGGCGAATTCGCCCGTGCGCAGGTCGACATAGCGCGCCTCGATGCGCTGGAACAGTTCGTCGACGGTCTTGCCCTCTTCCAGCATGCCGGCAGCAGCGAGAATGTTGCGCTTGCGGTCGAGGTCCTTGTTGGCCTCCTGCGCCGGCTTGAGGATCACGGCCGCCGTGGAGACCACGATGGAGCAGACGATGCAGAGCGCGAACGCGACCGTGACGATCTTCTTGATGGAGTCATTGCTAGACACGGGCAAGCCTCCGCTTGATATTGGCCTGGATGACGAAGTGATCCATGATCGGCGCGAACAGGTTGGCGAACAGGATCGCCAGCATGATGCCCTCCGGGAAGGCCGGATTGATCACCCGGATCAGCACGGTCATGAAGCCGATGAGCAGACCGAAGCACCAGCGGCCGGTGTTGGTCATGGCGGCGGAAACCGGGTCGGTCGCCATGAAGAACATGCCGAAGGCGAAGCCGCCGACCACCAGGTGCCAGTACCAGGGCATGGAGAACGCGGGGTTGCTGTCGGAGCCCACCAGGTTCAGGAAGCTCGAGAACAGGAACATGCCCAGGAACACGCCGGCGACGATGCGCCAGGAGGCGATCCGCGTCGCCAGCAGCCAGGCACCGCCGATGAGGATGGCCAGCGTGGAAGTCTCGCCGATGGAGCCGGGGATCGCGCCGACGAAAGCCTGCATCCAGCTGTAGCTGTCCTGGAGCCCCGTCATGCCCTGGGCAGCGACCACGCCCAGCGGGGTCGCGCCGGTGTAGCCGTCCACGGCCGTCCACACGGCGTCGCCGGACAGCTGGGCGGGGTAGGCAAAGTAGAGAAAGGCGCGGCCGGTGAGCGCCGGGTTGAGGAAGTTCTTGCCGGTGCCGCCGAACACCTCCTTGCCGATGACGACGCCGAAGCTGATGCCCATGGCCGCCTGCCAGAGCGGCAGGTCCGGCGGGCAGATCAGGGCAAAAAGAATTGAGGTGACGAAGAAGCCCTCGTTGACCTCGTGGCCCCGCTTGATGGCGAAGAGCACCTCCCAGAACCCGCCCACGAGGAAGGTCACCGCATAGATAGGCAGGAAATACAGGGCGCCGAACAGGAAGCAGTCCCACACGCTGGCCGGGTCGTAGCCGCCCAGGGCACCGATGACCGCACCGCGCCAGCCGTCCACGGTGCCGCCGGTCTGGGCAAGGATGTCGTTGGCCTGGTAGCCGAGGTTGTACATGCCCCAGAGCATGGCCGGGAACACCGCCAGCCAGACCGTAATCATGATGCGCTTCAGGTCGATGCCGTCGCGGACGTGGGCCGTGGTGCGGGTAACGGAGGACGGTGAGTACAGGAAGGTGTCCACCGCCTCGAAGAGCGGATAGAACTTCTCGAAGCGCCCCCCCTCCTGGAAGTGGTGCTCGTAGTTGTCGAGGATCTTGCGCAGGCTCACGTCAGCCCTCCTTCTCGATGCGCGTCAGGTTATCCCGAAGGATCGGCCCGTACTCGTACTTGCCGGGACACACGTAAGTGCACAGCGCCACGTCTTCCTCGTCCAGTTCCAGGGCCCCGAGGAGTTGGGCCGTTTCCGTATCGCCGACGATCAGTGAACGCAGCAACTGCGTCGGCAGCATGTCCATGGGAACGACGGTCTCGTAGCTGCCCACCGGCACCATCGCGCGCTCGCTGCCATTGGTGGTGGTCGTCATGGGCAGCGGCCGCGTGCCCAGCAGGCTGCTCAGGTAGATGCGCAGGTTGGAGTGCCGGTCGCGCCCGGGGCTCAGCCAGCCGAGCAGTTCCCGGTCCCGCCCCTCGGCGAGGACGGAGACCTGGTTGTGGTAGCGCCCGAGGTAACTCGTGGCACTGCGGACGCGACGGCCACCGAGGACAGAGCCGGATACGACCCGGTTGTCGCCACCCTTCACCTCACCGGCGACCAGCGCTTCGAGGTCGGCGCCGATGCGGGTGCGCACGAGCCTCGGGCTCTCCACCTGCGGGCCGGCCAGGGCAATGACCCGGTCCGTGTAGAGACGGCCGTCGAGGAACAGGCGGCCAATGGCAATGACATCCTGGTATCCGATATGCCAGGCAGTGCGCTCGGCGGTCACCCCGAGGAGGAAGTGAATGTGCGTGCCTGGCAGGCCGGCCGGGTGCGGTCCGTCGAACTCGGCGCGCTCGATGGTCGCCGCCGTGCCCGCAGGAATGTCCGCGCCGGGCGCTGTGCACAGCCAGGTCTTCCCACCCGTGAGACCTGCGAGCAGGTCGAGGCCCAGGGCAAAGGCGTCGGACTGTTCAGCGATGATAACGGCGGGGTCCGCGGCCAGCGGATGCGTATCGATGGCGGTGACGAAGATCGCGGCGGGCTCCGCATCCAGGGCCGGCACCTTGCTGAAGGGCCGGGTGCGCAGCGCGGTCCAGAGGCCGGATTTTACCAGCGTGTCGCGCACCGCCGGGCCGTCGAGGCTGCGCGCAGCGTCGGCGCTGTGGGCGCCGAAATCCACCGCGTCTTCACCGTCCACCTCGATGACGACCGACTGCAGCACGCGCCTGGCACCGCGGTTGATCGCGCTCACCGTCCCCGCAGCGGGGGCCGTGTAGGTGACACCCGGGGTTTTCTTGTCGGTGAACAGGACATCGCCGAGCCTGACCCGGTCGCCCTCGCTCACTTCCATGGTCGGCTTCATGCCGGGGTAGTCGAAGCCGATGACGGCGACCGCGCGGGCCGGCGGCACATCGTGGATGACCTGCTGGGGTGCGCCCTGGATAGGGATATCCAGGCCCCTCTTGATTTTGATCATGCAAACTGCCTGCGGTTCAAAAAACCAGTGACGTAGGACGCAAACCAAACCGGAAGGGCGCGCCGGGCGTACCCTTACTTGCGGGAGTCCGACCCGCGGGAGGCCGGGAGACGGCAGCGACGCCGCTTCGGGCGCGCGCATTATAGCGAAACGTGCACAGCATGTGCCACTGTCGCGGGGCGCAAATATACCCCGCGGCGCGCCGGTGTCAGTGCTCCTTCGGATAGACCCGGTAGTGAATGCCGGCCATCTGCTCGAGGATACGGTGCACCTGGCAGCTGTAGCCGAACTCGTTGTCGTACCAGAGATAGACCACCACGTGACTGCCGTTGACGATCGTCGCCTGGGCGTCGTAAACGCACGCGGTACGCGAGCCCACGAAGTCCGAGGACACAACCTCCGGGGAGTTGGAGTAGTCGATCTGCTTGCGCATGTCCGAGTGCAGCGCCACACCGCGCATGTACTCGTTCAGCTCCTCCACCGTCGTCTCCCGCCCAAGGGTCAGGTTCAGGATCGCCATCGACACGTTGGGCGTCGGCACCCGGATCGCGTTGCCGGTGAGCCTGCCATGCAACTGCGGCAGGACCTTGGCCACGGCCTTGGCGGCGCCGGTCTCCGTCAGCACCATGTTCAGGGGGGCGCTGCGGCCGCGCCGGTCCGCCTTGTGGTAGTTGTCGATGAGGTTCTGGTCGTTGGTGTAGGCGTGCACCGTCTCCACGTGTCCGGTCACGATGCCGAACCTGTCATCGAGGGCCTTCAGCGGCGGCACGATGGCGTTGGTCGTGCAGGACGCCGCGGAGATGATCCGGTCCGTCGGCTCGATGGCGTCGCTGTTGATGCCGGCGACGATGTTCTTCAGGTCGCCCTTGCCCGGTGCCGTGAGGATCACCTTGGCAACACCCGTTGACTTCAGGTGCTGGCTGAGGCCCTCCTCGTCGCGCCAGACGCCGGTGTTGTCCACGACAATGGCGTTGTTGATGCCGTGGGCGGTGTAGTCGATGCTGTCCGGCGAGTCGGCGTAGATCACCTTCACCTCGTTGCCGTTGGCAACAAAGGACTGGCGCTCCTCATCGACGCGGATGGTGCCGTCAAAGGCGCCATGGACCGAGTCCCGGCGCAGGAGACTCGCGCGCTTGACCAGGTCGTTCGGCGCCTTGCCCTTGCGCACGACCACGGCGCGCAGGCGCAGGCCGTCGCCGCCATCGGTCTTGTCGATGAGAATGCGGGCCATGAGCCGGCCGATCCGGCCGAAGCCGTAGAGCACCACGTCGACGGGCCCGTCCACGGGCTTCTCGGTGCTGCCGATGAGGTCCGCGACCTCGTCGCGCACGTAGTCCTCAAGGCTGCGGCCCTCGCCGCGGTGCTTGTCGAAGTAATCGACGCTGAGACGCCCGACATCGATGTGCGCCGGACCGAGCTCCAGCTTGCCGAGAATATCGAGCACCCGGGAGGTCTCGAACTCCGACAGCTCGTTGCCCTCGACCTGGCGCACGTAGCGGTGTGCCTTCATGATCTCCAGCACGGAGCGGTTGACCATGGCGCGGCCGTAGATGTAGCACTTGACGCTGTTCTCCCGGGCGAGCCGGCCGACCGTGGGGATCATGGCTTCGGCGAGCGCCTCGCGCTCTTTCCAGTCGCGGAAGTAGTCGTCCGGGCGGGGTCTCTTGCGGTCGTTCACGGCTTTTTTCTCCGGGGGTCTCGGCGCGAAGCGCGCATTATCTATTTCCGGCACGGGCGCCGCAAGGAAGGCCCGGCGGGCGCCGGGCGTCCACTCGCTGGAGCGACTGCGGTGAAGCCCTTACAATACTGCGCCCTTTCGGCGCAGCACGTCCCTCATGTTCAAAGACAGGCTCCTCGCAACGCCCTGGCCCGCCCGGGCCGGCTCCCGTACCGCCGCCGGTCCCTTCCCGGGTAGCGCGGGGAGTGCCTGCATCGCCGAGCTCGCCGGCGACGGCCGGCTGCTGCTGGTCATCGCCGAGGACACGCAGGCCGCCCTGGCCCTCGAGCGCGAACTGCCTTTCTTCGTCGAAGCGGGCACGGAAGTGCTGGCGCTGCCAGACTGGGAGACCCTGCCCTACGACCACTTCTCGCCGCACCAGGACATCGTTTCCGAGCGTCTGCAGACACTCTATCGCCTGCCGGCCCTGGACGCGGGCATTCTCATCGTGCCGGTGTCGACGCTCATGCACCGGCTGCCGCCTCGCGACTACGTGCTCGGTGCCAGCCTGATGCTGGAGACCGGCAGCGCCCTCGATATCGACCGCTTCCGCCGGCGCCTCGAGCGCAGCGGCTACCGCCACGTGGAAACGGTCTATGAGCACGGCGAGTTCGCGCTCCGCGGTGCCCTCATCGACATTTTCCCCATGGGCTCACCCCTGCCCTACCGCATCGACCTCCTCGACGATGAGGTGGACACGCTGCGCACCTTCGACCCGGAAACGCAGCGCACAGTGGCGCGCATGGACGCGGTGCGCCTGCTGCCGGCACGGGAGTTCCCCCTGACCAGGGACGCCATCGCACGCTTCCAGCAGAACTGGTTCGAACAGTTCGAGGGCGACCCGGACCAGAGCACGGTGTTCACGGAAGTGAGCGCGGGCCGTGTCCCCGGCGGCTGCGAGTACTACCTGCCGCTGTTTTTCGACCACTGCGAGACCCTCTTCGAGTACCTGCCCGATGACGCCGCCGTGGTCACCGTGGGTCGCCACTACGAGGCGTCGCAGCGGTTCTGGGGCGAGATCGCGGAGCGGCACAGCGAGTACGGCATCGACCCGAGGCGCCCCCTACTGCCGCCCGCCGTGGGCTTCCTGCCGGTCGAGGAACTCTACAGCCGGCTCAGGGGGCACGCAGTACTGGAACTGCGCCTGGACAGCGACGCGCCGGTCCATGTGGCAAGCGGCGCCATGGAGCCGCCGCGCAGTGACGGCAGCAACCGCAGCGAACTGCCGGCGCGGTTGGCCGCGCTCACCGAGAGCCATGACGGCCCTGTGCTGCTCTGCGCCGAATCCGCGGGGCGCCGGGAGGTGCTGCGCGAATCCCTCGCCGCCACCGGCATCGACCCCGTCCCCGTGAACAGCTGGCCGGCCTTCCTCGCCGACCCCGCGCCCCTCGCGATTGCCGTCGCCCCCATCGACCGGGGCCTCTATTTCGGCCCCGGCGAGCCCATGCTGCTGTGCGAGGCCCAGCTCTACGGGACGCGGGTTGCACAGCGACGGCGACGCAAGCGGGAAGCGACCGCCGACACGGACGCCGTCTTCCGCGACCTCAACGAGCTCCGCCCGGGCGCACCAGTGGTCCACCTCGAGCATGGCGTGGGCCGCTATGTCGGCCTCACCAACCTGGCCGTCGATGGTGCCGATGCGGAGTTCCTGACCCTCGAATACGCCGATGGGGCACGACTCTACGTGCCCGTGGCGTCGTTGCACCTGATCAGCCGCTACTCCGGCAGCGAGCCGGAGCTGGCGCCACTGCACCGGCTCGGTTCCGGCCAATGGGAACGGGCGCGCCGCAAGGCGAGCGAAAAAGCCTCGGACGTGGCGGCGCAGCTGCTCGAGGTCTATGCCCGGCGGGAGGCCCGCACGGGCTTCGCGTTCGAACTGCCGCAGGACGACTATGCCCGCTTCGCCGCGGCCTTCCCCTTCGAGGAAACCCCGGACCAGGAAGCGGCGATCGCCGCCGTGCTCGACGACATGCAGAGCGAGCGGGTGATGGACCGGCTGGTCTGCGGCGACGTGGGCTTCGGCAAGACCGAGGTGGCCATGCGCGCCGCCTTCGTCGCCGTGACCAGCGGCAAACAGGTCGCGATGCTGGTGCCCACCACGCTTCTTGCGCAGCAGCATCACAGCTCGCTCTCGGACCGCTTCGCCGACTGGCCCTGGAAGGTGGAGGTGCTGTCGCGCTTCCGCACGGCGGCCGAGGTACGGCGGATCAGTGAACGCATGGCCGCCGGCGAGATCGACATCCTCGTGGGCACGCACAAGCTGCTGCAGAGCGACTTCCGCTTCAAGGACCTGGGTCTCCTGGTCATCGACGAGGAACACCGCTTCGGCGTCAAGCAGAAAGACGCGATCAAGGCGCTGCGGGCGCAGGTCGACATCCTCACGCTCACGGCGACGCCGATCCCGCGCACGCTGAACATGGCCCTCGGCGGCATGCGCGACCTCTCCATCATCGCCACGCCCCCCGCGCGGCGCCTGTCCATCAAGACCTTCGTCCGGGAGCAGAGCGCCGCCCTGGTCAAGGAGGCCGTGCTCCGCGAGACCCTGCGCGGCGGCCAGGTGTTCTACCTGCACAACGAGGTGCGCACCATCGAAGAGACGGCGCGCAAGCTGCGGGAGCTGCTGCCGGGTCTCTCCGTCGCCGTCGCCCACGGCCAGCTGCGCGAGACGGAGCTCGAGCGGGTGATGGCGGACTTCTATCACAAGCGCGCCCACGTGCTCGTGTGCACGACCATCATCGAGACCGGGATCGATATCCCCAATGCCAATACCATCATCCTCGAGCGCGCAGACCGCTTCGGCCTCGCCCAGCTGCACCAGCTCCGGGGCCGCGTCGGCCGGTCGCACCACCAGGCCTATGCCTACCTGCTCTGCCCGCCCCGCTCGGCGATGACCGCCGACGCCGCCAAGCGCCTCGACGCCATCGAGGCCGCGGGCGACCTCGGCGCCGGCTACCAGCTGGCCACCCACGACCTCGAAATCCGCGGCGCCGGCGAACTGCTCGGCGACGAGCAGAGCGGGCAGATCCAGAGCGTGGGCTTCGGCATGTACCTCGACATGCTCCAGCGCGCGGTGGCCGCGCTGCGCCGCGGCGAGCTGCCCGACGTCGACGCCCCCCTCGCGGCGGGCACGGAGATCAACCTCCACGTGCCGGCGCTGATTCCCGAGGACTACCTCCCGGATACCAACACACGCCTCGTGCTGTACAAGCGCATCGCCGCGGCCGGGAGCGACAGCGCCCTCCGCGAGCTGCAGGTGGAGATGATCGACCGCTTCGGGCTGCTGCCGGATCCGGTGAAACAGCTGTTCACCATCGGCCGCCTGCGCGTGGCCGCAGAACCCCTGGGCATCAGCAACCTTGAGCTCGGCCCGGAGGGTGGTACCATCGATTTTCGGGAATCCACTGCTGTCGATCCCATGACTCTCGTCACTCTCGTACAGGGCGACCCCGCCGGCTACCAGCTCGCCGGCGCCACGCGTCTCCGCATCCGCGCCCGGCTGCCGGAGCCCGCGCAACGCGTCGCCCTGGCGGAGAAGCTCCTCGACCGCTTTGCCGCCGGCGTCAATGCGCCTGCTGCCTGAGCGCCTCCCGGCCCTCGCCCTGGCCGCCGCCCTCGCGACGCTGCCCGCCCTGGGCGAGGAGGACGCCCAGGCACCCCCCTGGTATCGCGTGGAACTGCTGGTCTTCCGCTACCTGGACGCGGCCGCGCTGGAGGCCGAGGCCTGGCCCGTCTATCCGGAGACCGCCTACCCGGAGCGCTTCCGCTTCCTGGTCGACCGCGCCCTCGCCGACCGGCGCCTCGCCGCTCACCCCGGCGCCGAAAGCCGCATCGACGACCGCGGCCGGCAGCGGCTGCGCCTCGCGCCGCCGGCCGTCGCACCGGACCCGAACGGGCCACCGCCGGTCGTGCCGGACCTGCTCACCCTGCTGCCCCTCGAGCCCGAGCGGCCCGACGGTCACGTCGGCGCCGCACAGCCGGGGGATCCGAACGACCCCGGGACCGCGCCCGATCCGAACACCCCGCCCCCGCTGCCGCCCGCCTTCACCGCCCTTGATACAAGGGCACTGCCCGCCGCACGCCTGGCCCGCGACGACGGTTACGAGGTGCTCTGGCACCAAGCCTGGCTGCAGCCGCTCACCGCCGAGGCCGACGCGATCCCCCTGCTCCTCGATCGCTCCGGGGATCCTGACCAGGCGCCCTGGCCGCGGCTCCAGGGCAGCGTGCGTCTCTACCTCTCCCGCTACCTGCACCTGGAAACGGCCCTCTGGCTCAATACCGAAGGCAGCTACCTGCCTGAAGGCTGGCAGGCCGATGCGCCGCCCCTCGCCCCGGCCTCCCTGGCCCTGGAGCCGGCGCCTCTCCCGCGCCGGGACCCGGCAGAAGCGCTGCTGGCCGGCGAGCCGCCGCGCCCGGACGCGCACCTGGCGGAGGGCACTCCGACGCGGGATGGCCCGCCGCGGCCGGGCCCGGAAGGGGAGGAAACCGCAGACGCTCAGCGGAAGGGGCTCCTGCCCGGGGAACCAGGGCTGGCGGCACGCGCGGCAGGAAGCGCGGAACCGGGCGCGGGGGGCGATACACCAGGAGCGGAGCCGGGTGCGAAGAGCCAGCGCCTCCCGGAAGACCCGAACGCCGCCGGCGGCTGGCCCTGGCGTCACAGCATCGTGCTAGAGGCCGAGCGGCGCATGCGCAGCGAAGAAACGCATTACCTGGACCATCCGCTCTTCGGCGTGGTCGTGCGCCTCGAACCGCTGGCGCCCGCGGAACTCGAGGCCCTGGGCGAGCAACTCGCGGACCCGGCCTGGGCCGAACGCCACGGCCGCGAAGGGGCCCTGCCTAGACCCGACGACGCGCCGTGAGGAAGGCGCGCAAGAGCGCCGCCACAGCACCCGCCTCCCGGGCCAGCACCTCGCCCATCGCCGCCAGCGTGAGCGGCTGATCGTCCAGCCCGGGGGCCGCATTCACGACCATGCAAATGGATGCATAGGGCAGCTCGAGCTCCCGGGCCAGTGATGCTTCCGGCATACCGGTCATGCCCACCAGATCGCAGCCGTCCCCCCGGAGCCGACGGATTTCTGCAGCCGTCTCCAGCCGCGGCCCCTGCGTGACGCCGAGAACGCCGCCGTCGCGACAGGCAATCCCCGCTTCCTGCGCGGCCATGAGCAGTGCCCGGCGCAGTGCCGGGTCGTAGGGCTCGGTGAAATCGCAGTGGCGCACGGGGCTGTCACCCCCGTCGTCTACCGTGTGCTCTCGACCCCAGGTGTAATCGATGAGCTGGTCCGGCAGCACCAGCCGCCCCGGGGTGCAGGCCTCGTGGATACCGCCCACGGCATTGACGGCGACCACGGCGGCCGCTCCCAGTTCGCGCAGCGCCCAGAGGTTGGCGCGATAATTGATGCGGTGCGGTGGCAGGGCGCGCGGCTTGCCGTGGCGCTGCAGGAACAGGACCGGCACGCCTTCGACAGCCCCCTTCTCGACCGGTCCGGAGGGTGGCCCGTAGGGCGTCTCGGGCGTCTCGCCGCCGGTGGGCTCGAAGCCGGCCAGCTGGTCGATGCCCGTCCCGCCGATGATCGCGACGCTCACCGCACCACCCGGGCAGGCTTAGACATTTTTAGCATGACACTGGGACAGACCACGGAGCTTCTCCTATAAGCGGGTGCCGCCGCCTGTCCGAGGCGACGCACAGGTTCCTGATTGTAAAAGGAAAAGGGCCGCTCCGGGCGCACCATCGGCGCCGGTCGGCACGCCTCGGGTGCCGTGCGTTGTTCGTGGACAGCGGCCCCCCACCTGCTAACTTTCTGAGAGGAGGACGATAGCATGACTCTTCACAGGCCGGCCATCGGCCAGTGGTACAAGGAAGCAGAGAGCGCCGCCCTGTTCGAGGTCGTCGCCATCGACGAGCACAGCGGCGGCATCGAGGTGCAGTACCTCGACGGTGAGATCGCCGAGTTCGATAGCGAAAGCTGGGGGGAGCTGGTTCTCATCCAGGCAGTGGAGCCGGAGGACTGGCGCGCCCCCTTCGAGCTCAGCGACGAGGACGGCATCGACCCGGACGAACCGCTTCACCTCGGCTGGGGCAACCCGGTCAACAGTATCGAGCCCGAGGGTACCTGGGAACTCGAGGACTACTGACGAGCGGGGCCCGACGGGTGCCTTGCAGGTTGCACGCTACTGTATATAATTCCAGTGGTGTACGCATGCACAGGACAGCCCCATGGCCAAGCTTACCGCCCGCCAGCAACAGGTCCTGGACCTGATCCGGCGCCACATCGACGACACGGGCTACCCGCCCACCCGCGCGGACATCGCCCGGGAACTCGGCTTCCGTTCCGCCAACGCCGCGGAGGAACACCTCAAGGCGCTCGCCCGCAAGGGCGCGATCGAAATCATTCCCGGCGCCTCCCGGGGGATCCGTCTGCCGGAGGAGCGCGGGCTGCCCATCGTCGGTCGCGTCGCGGCGGGCAGCCCGGTGCTCGCGGAGGAACACATCGAGGATTACTGCGAGCTGCCGGCGGATTTCTTTCGCCCCGCCGCCGACTATTTTCTTCGCGTTACCGGCGACAGCATGGTGGGGATCGGGATCCGTGACGGCGACCTCCTCGCCGTGCACAGCACCAGGGTGGCCAGCGATGGCGACGTGGTCGTCGCACGCCTCGATGACGAGGTGACGGTGAAGCGCCTGCGCCGCGGGCGGGAGCGGCACCGCCTGCAATTACTGCCAGAAAACCCGGATTACACGCCCATCGAGGTGGACCTGCGGGAACAGGCATGCGTGATAGAGGGGCTGAGCGTGGGGGTTGTGCGCCGCGGCACCTGAAGCGCCGGGCCGGGTGGGGAAGGGGGGGAAGGTGGCGCGGCACTTCCGTGCAGCGCCGCTGCGTCAGTGCAGGACCCTGGGGGTTTCCTGCTCGACTTCCTCCTCGATTTCGACCTCGGCCTGGTCCGTGAGTTGGGCCGTGGCCTGGATACCCGCCTGGATCATGGCCTTGGCCACCTCCAGGCAGTGATCCATGACATACATGCGCGATTCATCGGAAAACTGGATGCGCAGGAGCGGCGGGGCATCTTCCCCGGCCCGTTGCAGCACGACTTCCCCGTTCCCCAGATCGACGATCTCCAGCAGGGATGTGGACACTCGGCAGACCTCGTTTGCGCAATGTGTACGTCAATGGTAACAGTGTCCCGGAGGTGGGCCAACACGCCCCTCCCTCGCCGTTCCCTGCCGCCTTCGCTGCCCGAGCCCGCGCCCGTGTCAGCTTTCTTCCAGCGAATCGTTCATCCGCGCCAGGGTCTCTGACAGCGCCCGGTGCCAGGCCCGCGCCTGCGCCGGGTCCGGCATGCCCCGCTCGGCGGCGAGGAGATTCCCCGGCATCCGCGACCGCACCGGCAGCGTCGCCGGAAGCGGCGCCAGCAGCGCGGCGAGCCAGCCCTCCCGCTCGAGTTGAGCGAACTCGCGCAGCTCTGCGGGCAGGGCCTTGCCCGCCGCCGGCTCCGGGAGTTCATCACAACAGCGGGGGGGCGGACCGTCCGCCTCACCGGTGGGGTCCAGCACCGCCAGCAGGTACCAGCCGTAGGCCGCCAGCAGCTGCTCGCGCACCCCCGGCGCATGCGCCGCATCGAGGAGATCGGCCGGCGCGGCGCCCGTCGCGCGCTGCGCCTCCCAGCCGTCGATGAGCAGGCGCGCCAGGTACAGGTGGTGGTTGGCACGGCCCCGGGACACGGCGTCAGCGGCTCCCGGAACCGGTTTTGGCTTTTGTCTTTGCTTTTGTCTTTGCTGCTGTCCGGGCTTTGCTGCCGGTCCCGGCTTTGGCCTTTGCCTTTGCCTTTGCACCGGGCTTGCGCTTCGCTGCCGCTTTCCTGCCGCCGGCCCCGCTGCCCTCCTCGCCCTGCCAGCGGCCGTCGCGATAAAGCGCCTTCCAGCCCGTCGCCTTGCCGTCCACTTCGGTCATTACATACTGCTCACGATTCTTGCGGCTGTAGCGAACCTGGGTGCGGTTGCCGGCGTCATCCTGCGTCGGCGCCTCGAGGATGTAGGCGTACTTCGGGTCGATCTCGCTGCCGTGGGGGAGCAGCTCGTCGACGAAGGGCGCCCGGGTTTCGCGGTTGCGGGGGAACTGGCTCGCGGCGAGGAACAGGCCCGCGGCGCCATCACGCAGCACGTAGTGATCCTCGACCTTCTCGCAGGGCAGCTCGGGCATGGGTACCGGGTCCATCTTCGGCGGCGCAACTTCGCCGTTGCGCAGCAGCTTGCGCGTGTTCTTGCAGCCCTCCGCAGTGCAGCCGAAGTACTTGCCGAAGCGCCCCGTCTTGAGCTGCATCTCGGCACCGCACTTGTCGCACTCGATCACGGGGCCGTCATAGCCCTTGATCTTGAAGCGGCCCTCCTCCACCTCGAAGCCCGGGCAGTCGGGGTTGTTGCCGCAGACGTGCAGCTTGCGCTTTTCGTCGATGAGGTAGCTGTCCATGGCGGCATTGCAGAGCTTGCAGCGGTGCTTGCTGCGCAGCAGCCGGGACTCGGCCTCCTCGTCCGCATCCTCGCGGATGGCCTCGTCCCCGGGGATGAGATTGATCGTGTTCTTGCAGCGCTCCTTGGGCGGCAGCGCGTAACCGGAGCAGCCGAGAAAGACACCGGTGCTCGCCGTACGGATCTGCATGGGCCGCCCGCATTTGTCGCAGCCGATATCCGTCATGGTCGGCTCATTCGGCTGCATGCCCTCCGGCTGCGCCTGCTCGGCACGCTCCAGGCGGGAACGGAAGTCGGCATAGAAGCGGTCGAGCAGTTCGCGCCAGTCCAGCTCGCCCTCGGCGATCTCGTCGAGGTGCTCCTCCATGGTCGCGGTGAAGTTGTAGTCCAGGAGGTCGCTGAAGCTCTGCTGCAGCCGGTGAGTGACGATATCACCCATCTTCTCGGCGTAGAAGCGCTTGTTCTCGAGGCGAACGTAGCCGCGGTCCTGGATCGTCGAGATGATCGAGGCATAGGTCGACGGGCGCCCGATACCGCGCTTTTCCAGTTCCCGCACGAGGCTCGCCTCGCCGTAGCGCGGCGGCGGCGTGGTGAAGTGCTGCGAGGGTTCCAGCTTGAGCAGTTTCAGTTCGTCACCTTCGTCGACATCGGGGAGCACCGTGTCCTCGCCCTTGCGGCCCGTGGGCGGCAGCACCCGGGTGTAGCCGTCGAAGCGGATGATGCGGCCCCGGGCGGCGAGCTCGTAGTCGCCCGCGGCGACGGTGATCGTGGTAGAGGTGTATTCCGCCGCCGTCATCTGGCTGGCCACGAACTGCCGCCAGATCAGCTCGTAGAGACGCTCCGCGTCACGCTCCATGCCCGACAGCATGGCCTGGGTGACGTTGACATCCGAGGGGCGGATCGCCTCGTGAGCCTCCTGCGCACCCTCCTTGGAGGCATACTCGCGCGGCTGCTCGGGCAGATACCGGGCCGGGAAATTCGCACCCAGGTAGTCCCGGCAGCTGGCGACGGCCTCCTTGCTCAGATTGGTGGAGTCCGTCCGCATGTAGGTGATGTAGCCGGCCTCGTAGAGACGCTGGGCCAGGGTCATGGTCTTCTTCACGCTGAAACCCAGCCGTGTGCTCGCGGACTGCTGGAGCGTGGAGGTAATGAAGGGCGCCGGCGGGTTCGAGCGGGTCGGCTTGTCCTCCCGGGCCTTCACCCGGTACCCCGCCTCCGCGAGGGCGTCCCGGGCGGCCATGGCGGCCGCCTCGTTGGCCGGGCGGAACTTCTCGCCCCGGCAGCGGCGCACCTCGAACCGGGCGGGGTCAGCGTCCCGCGCCTCGAGATCCGCGTGGATTTCCCAGAACTCCTCGGGCACGAAGGCGCGGATCTCGCGCTCGCGCTCGACGATCAGGCGCACGGCCACGGACTGCACGCGGCCGGCGGAGAGCCCCCGGGCCACCTTGGCCCAGAGGAGCGGCGAGACCATGTAACCCACAACGCGATCGAGGAAGCGGCGGGCCTGCTGGGCATTCACCCGGTTCGTATCCAGCTGCGAGGGGTGCTCGAAGGCCTCCCGGATCGCATTCCTGGTGATCTCGTTGAAGACCACGCGCTGGTAGCGGTCGTCGCCGCCGCCGATGGCTTCGCGCAGGTGCCAGGCGATGGCCTCACCCTCCCGGTCGAGGTCAGTGGCGAGGTAGATGGCATCGGCTTTCTCGGCCAGCTTCTTCAGCTCGCTCACGACCTTTTCCTTGCCCGGCAGGATCTCGTAGCGGGCCTTCCAGCCGTGCTCCGGGTCGATACCCATGCGCCGCACCAGCTGCTCCCGGTTCTTCTTCTTTTTATAGGCTTCCTTTTCATCCGGCGACATCTTGCGGGTTCGCGCCGCCTGCGCTGCGCGCTCCTTGGGGTCGACGGACTGCTTGCCGCTCCCGGAGGTCGGCAGGTCGCGGATGTGGCCCACGCTGGACTTCACCACGAAATCCGGCCCGAGGTACTTGTTGATGGTCTTGGCCTTGGCAGGCGACTCGACGATGACGAGAGACTTTCCCATGGTGGTCCGGTGTTACCTCAGCGTGGGCGGCCGACCGGTGGGGACGGCGCAAAGGGGGGCATATATAAAGGCCAGTGCTTCAGGGGTCAAGGGAAGCACCCCGCGGCGAACCGGCCTCAGCGTCCCGCCAGGCGGCAAGGGCATCGGCGATCGCGTCCACCCCCTCGGGGCCCCCGGACTCGTGCCAGTAGACCCCGCAGCTTGCCTCGTCGATGCTCGCGGCCAGCGCCCACTCGGGCAGCGAGGCCACGGCCGCCGGCGGCCCATCCCGGCCTTCGCTGGCGCGCCAGCCGCCGCGCTCACGCCACCAGGCGCGGGCCCTGCGCGCGGCGCCGCGGGACGGTGGCAGGCGCAACCCGTAGTACAGTACCTGCCGCTCACTCGCCGGCAGACGCTCCCGCCGCGATCGCGGCAGCGGCAGGTCCCGGAACTCCACGTACAGGCCGGCGAGCGCGGCGCGCTCACGCAGGGCGGCCTGGCTGCGCTGCCGCGGTGAAGGCCGGAAATGCCACAGCGGCGCGAGCGCGAGGACGACCACCAGCAGGATCAGCAGCGTTGCCTTCACGGGCGATGATTCAGGTCAAGGGCCACGGGGAAACTTTCCTACTCGCATTGCCGGGCGCCCACGGTATGGTATAAAGCCGGTCAAGCGCCAGCAGCCCGCGACAGGAGATAACGCCATGGCCAACTATACCCGCATCCTCACGGCAGTGGATCTCAGCGAAGACTCGGACGAGGTGGCCGAGCGGGCCCGGGCCATCGCGACGAACAACGGCGCCGAATTGCACCTCATCCACGTCATCGAGCCGCTGTCCTTCGCCTACGGCGGCGATATCCCCATGGATTTCTCCGGGATCCAGGACGAGATCCACCAGCAGGCCAGCGCGCAGCTCGAGAAATTCGGTGAGAAGCACGCCATCCCGCAGTCTTCCCGCCACGTCGTGCTCGGCCAGCCCGAGGTGGAGATCCACGCCATGGCCGAAGAGCTCGACGCCGACCTCATCGTGGTCGGCAGCCATGGCCGCTACGGCCTCGCCCTGCTGATGGGCTCCACGGCCAACGGCGTGCTTCACGGCGCCAGCTGCGATGTACTTGCCGTGCGAGTGGGGCAGCAGAAGAAGCGCTAGGCGAGCCCCTCCCGGCACAGCACCCGGTGCAGGTCGTCGGCCGTGAAAGGCCAGCCGAGTTCCTCGCCGCTGGCGAAGCGCAGCACGGGGATCCGCTCGCCATAGCGCTCGAAGAGCGCGTCATCATCGCTGATATCCACCACCTCCCAGGCGAGCCCGGGGGCGATCGCCCGGACCTCCTCGAGCAGGCCCTCCGCGAGCTCGCAGAGATGGCAGGCGGCCGTGCTGTAGAGAACGGGCTGGACCATGGGTGCGTTTCCACCGGGCGCAATCGGCGGCGCAGCATAGCACGGCCGGCCCCGTGAGCGCTTACCGGGAAAAGCGCCGCCACTACCGCGGTGTGCTGACGGTCTACGGGCGCAAACCGGTGCTCGAGGCGCTGGCAGACCCGGGGCTCGCCTGCGAGCGCCTGCACGTGGCGACGAGCAACCGCCGCGAGCCGACCCTGGAACGCATTCTCGACCTCGCTGCCGGGAGGCAGCTGGAGACCCGTGAACACAGCCGCGAGGCCCTCGCCCGCATTTCCCGCAACGGCCGCCAGGACCAGGGGGTCGCCCTCGATATCCGCTGCCCGCGCTTTGCCGAGCTTGGCGAGGGCCTCGCAGCGCTGGCGCCGCAGCCAGCGGTGCGGCTCCTCGCGCTGGACGGGGTCACCAACCCGCAGAATGCCGGCATGGCCATCCGCAGTGCCCGCGCCGGGGGCATCGACGGCATCCTCTATGCCGACAGGGGCAATCCCGCCCTCGGTCCGCTGGTCATCAAGGGTAGCGCCGGCACGCTCTACGGCGCGCCGCTGCTGCGCTGCGCCACGGTTGCCGAGGGCGCCATGGCGTGTCGCGAGGCCGGCTACGCCGTCTACACGCTGCAGGCCGGCGCGGCGCGGGATCTGTTCAGCGCGGCGCTCGCACCGCGGGCACTCTTCGTGCTGGGGGGCGAAAGCGAGGGCATCTCGGCATCCGTGGAGGCCCTGGCCAGCGAGGCCCTCGCCGTCCCCATGGCCGAGGGGGTGGAGTCACTGAACGTGGCAGTGACCGCAGCGCTGGTGGCCTATGCGCCGCGCCTCGACCGGGGCGTGCCGGGGCACTGAATCAGCGCGACAGGAAGCTCATGCCCTCTTCCAGCCCGTGCAGCGTGAGCGGGTACATGTGCCCCTCCATGAGCTGGTGCGTCATGGCGATGGACTGGGTGTACTCCCACTCGGCCTCGGGTACCGGGTTGATCCAGATGCACTTCTCGTAGGTCTCGCGGAGCCGGCGAAGCCAGACCTCGCCCGCCTCCTCGTTCCAGTGCTCGACGGAGCCGCCGGGCTGGACAATTTCGTAGGGAGACATCGAGGCGTCGCCCACGATGACGACCTTGTAGTCGTGACCGTACTTGTGGAGCACGTCCGGCAGCGGCGTGCGCTCGTGGTGCCGGCGTATGTTGTTCTTCCACACGCTCTCGTAGAGGAAGTTGTGAAAGTAGAAGTTCTCCATGTGCTTGAACTCGGTGCGGGCCGCGGAGAACAGCTCTTCGCAGACCTTCACGTGCGGGTCCATGGAGCCGCCGACGTCAAAGAAGAGCAGCACCTTCACCGCGTTGTGCCGCTCCGGCACCATGCGGATGTCCAGCAGCCCGGCATTGCGCGCCGTGGAGCGGATCGTATCATCGAGGTCCAGTTCTTCCGCGGAGCCGGTGCGCGCGAACTTGCGCAGCCGGCGCAGGGCCAGCTTGATATTGCGCGTGCCCAGCTCGACGGAATCGTCGAGGTTGCGGAAGTCCCGCTTGTCCCAGACCTTGACCGCGCGCCGGTTGCCGCCGTTCGGCCCCACGCGGATGCCCTCCGGATGATAGCCCTGCTGCCCGAAGGGCGAGGTGCCGCCGGTGCCGATCCACTTGTTGCCGCCCTCGTGGCGCTCCTTCTGCTCCTCAAGGCGTTTCTTGAACTCCTCAATGAGCTTCTCGAGACCGCCGAGGGACTCGATCTTCGCCTTGTCTTCCTCGGAGAGCTGCTTCATGAACTCATTGCGCAGCCAATCGTCCGGTATCATGGCCTCGATAACGTCGTCGAGCCCCTCGAGGTCACGGAAATGCGCGCCGAAGGCCTTGTCGAAGCGATCGAAGTACTTCTCGTCCTTCACCAGGCAGGCGCGGCTGAAGTAGTAGAACTGGTCGACGCTGCCCACCACCAGGTGACGCCTGAGCCCCTCGAGGAGGTCGAGAAGCTCGCGCGTGGTCACCGGGATGCCCGCGTCGCGCAGGCCGTGGAAGAAGTTGATCAGCATCGGGCCGGCCTCTCGGGCTAGCGGGATTCCCGCCGGTGCATGAAGGCGAGACGCTCGAGGAGGTGCACGTCCTGCTCGTTCTTGAGCAGGGCGCCGTAGAGCGGCGGAATCGCCTTCGAGTGGTCCCGCTCGCGCAGGATCTCGTCGGGAATATCGTCGGCCATGAGCAGCTTCAGCCAGTCGATGAGCTCCGAGGTGGACGGCTTCTTCTTCAGACCCGGCACGGCCCGCAGGTCGAAGAAGATCTCCAGCGCTTCCTGCACCAGCGTCCTGGCGATACCCGGGTAGTGCACATCGATGATCTCGCGCATCGTGTCCCGGTCAGGGAAATTGATGAAATGGAAGAAGCAGCGGCGAAGGAAGGCATCCGGCAGCTCCTTCTCGTTGTTGCTGGTGATGATGATGATCGGCCGGTGCTTCGCCTTCACCGTCTCGCCGGTCTCGTAGACGAAGAACTCCATCCGGTCGAGTTCCTGCAGCAGGTCGTTCGGGAACTCGATGTCCGCCTTGTCGATCTCGTCGATGAGCAGTACCGCCTGTTCCTCGGAGACGAAAGCGTCCCAGAGCTTGCCGCGCTTGATGTAGTTGGCGATATCGTAGACTTTCTCGTCGCCGAGTTGGGAATCGCGCAGCCGGGAGACGGCATCGTACTCGTAAAGGCCCTGCTGGGCCTTAGTGGTCGACTTGATGTGCCACTGGATAAGCGGCTTGCCGAGCCCCTGGGCGACCTCCTCCGCGAGCATGGTCTTGCCGGTGCCGGGCTCGCCCTTGATGAGGAGCGGGCGCTGCAGCTCGACGGCGGCGTTCACCGCCATGCGCAGGTCGTCGGTAGCGACGTAGCGATCCGTGCCTTCGAATTTCATCGGCTGTTGTCCTGGTGGGGAAAGCGGTGAAGGGTAACGACAGCCCCCGGGCGAATCAAGGCGCCGCGGCGGCCCCGGCGCGCCGTCGACGCAGAAGCAGGCCGAGGCCTAGCCCGGGCACCTGCGCGACCAGGAGCGCCAGGGCAAGGGGTCTGAGCGCGTGCATGGCGGCCTCCACGCCGGCAGTGCCAAGCTGAAAGGCAGCGACCACCAGCGCCGGGGCCAGCGTTTCCATGCCCGGCTCCGGGTAGGCCGGCAGGAGCAGCAGGGCGGCCCCGCTGCAGCAGAGCCAGCTGGCCAGCAGCGGCCGGCTCCGCAACCAGCAGGCGAGGAGCAACAGCGCCAGCCCCCCGGCGGCCAGGTAGCTGGCCATGGCCAGCAGGTAGCTACCGGTAGTCAGCATGGGAGCAGTCCTCATCGACCCAGGTCACGATGTGTTCCTCGTAGTCATCCTCCGCTACGGCGGTTTCGCAGAGTACCCGCCCGCGCACGGAGACACCGGCGCGGTGCACGCTCTCCGGGTCCCCGGTGCGCAGCGGGTGCCAGGCGGGCAGCGGCAGGCCGCGGGCCCGGCGCCGGTAGGCGCAGCTCGGCGGCAGCCAGTCCCAGGCCACGGCCCTCGCGGCGTCCAGGGTGGCGCAGTCGGGCACCCGGGCATGGCGCTGCGCGTAGTCCCGGCAGCGGCAGCGCTCCGCGTCAAGCAGGCGGCAGTGGACCCGGGTGGCAAACTGCTCACCCGTTTCTTCCTCTTCCAGCCGGTGCAGGCAGCAGCGGCCGCAACCGTCGCAGAGCTGCTCCCATTGCGCCGCATCGAGGGCCTCCAGGGGCAGCCGGTCCCACCAGGGCAGTTGGGCGGTCACGGCGAGGGCTCCGGCGCCACGCCCGGCCGGGGCGGCAGCTGCAGGTAGTAGCCCTGCGCGTCCAGCGCCGCGAGCACCGTGGCAGCATCGGCGCGGGCCAGGCGGCGCTCCGGAGTGAGCACCAGGTTCAGGGCGAGCTCGGGCGTGCCGAAACCGGCAAGGAGCCCCTCCGGGAGTTCCTCGAGGGGGCGGTCGCGATCGACGAACAGGTACATGCCCTCCCTCCTCGGGCTGCGGTAGACGGCGCAGAGGCGCTTCACAGCGCGCCCTCCGCGAGCGCCGCGCGCAGCGGCTCGATCGCCAGCGCCCGGCGCCAGCCCTGCCAGCTCGCCGGTTCGCTGATCCTGTCCCCCCGCGCCTCGCGCAACAGCAGTTCCAGGTCCCGGCCGGCCAGCAGCATTTCCGGAGCCACCGCGGCGGCCGCGGCAATGGTGCGCACGCGGGCTTTCAGCGCCTTGAGCCGCCGGCGCTCCTCGCTGTCGAGGGGCGGCGGCAACGGCGGCGGCAGGGCCTCCTCGGGCAGGGACCGGGCCCCGGCGACGCAGTCGAGCAGAGCGGCACCGCAGCGCCGGCGTACGGCCGGCGGAATCTCCCCCGCCGCGGCCAGTGCCGGGGGGTTCGACGGCATCGCCCGGGCAATGGCCAGGCAGAGCTTGTCATCCAGGATCCAGCTCCGCGGCTTGTCCCGGCTCGCGGCCTCCTCCTCCCGCCACGCGCAGAGACGCTCGAGCGCGGCGAGCTGCCGCCGGTCGAGCTTCCAGGCGGACTTCACCCGCAGGTGGTAGGCGGGATTGCGGCTGCCGGCGCCGGCACAGGCGACCTCTCCCTCCTCCAGGATCCACGGCAGCTTGCCTGCCACCTCCGCGTCAGCGTGCAGCCGCGCGTAGAGCGGCAGCAGATACGCCACGTCGAGCGCGGCGTAGCGGCACTGGGACTCGCTGAGGGGGCGTCGCAGCCAGTCCGAGCGGGTCTCCCCCTTGTCGAGCGTAATACCGAAAGCCTGTTCCACGACGCCGCGGTAGCCGAGGCCGAAACCCTGGTCGAGGAGGCCTGCGGCGCGCTGCGTATCGAAGAGCGGCCGCGGCAATGCGCCCAGCCAGTGATCGAAGACCTCGAGATCCTCGCTCGCCGAGTGCAGGACCTTGGTGATGGCCGGATTCTCGAACAGCGCCACGAGCGGGGCGGTATCCTCGAGTGCCAGCGGATCCACGAGCCAGGCGTGGTCCGTGAAGCACAGCTGGAGCAGGGCCACCTGCGGAAAGAAGGTGTTGCGCCGCATGAATTCCGTGTCCACGGCCACCGCAGGGGCGTCCCGGTGCTCTGCGAGGAGCACCTCGAAGGCCTCCTGGCTGGCGACGAGGGTCCATTCCATCAGCGGCTCGCCGGCTGGCGTCCGGAAAAAGCGTGCGAAAGCGTGTTGCCATCGACGTACTCGAGTTCACCGCCGAGGGGCACACCGTGAGCGATGCGGGACATGCGCACCCCGTCGGCGGCAAGCAGGTCCGTGAGGTACCAGGCGGTGGCCTCGCCCTCGGCCGTGGGGTTGGTCGCCAGGATCACCTCCTCGATACCCTGCTCCTGCACCAGGGCCTGCAACCGGTCCAGGCCGATGTCCTCCGGTCCGATACCGTCGATCGGCGACAGGTGGCCCATGAGCACGAAATAGCGCCCGCGGTAGCCCCCCGCCTGCTCGATGGCGAGCACGTCCGCCGGGGTTTCCACCACGCACAGGACCGCGGCTTCACGGCGCGGGTCCTCGCAGATCGCGCACACCGCAGCTTCCGTCAGGTTGCGGCAGCGCTGACAGCGGCCGACACGTTCGGCAGCCTCGCCGAGGGCGACGGCGAGGGCATGTGCCCCTTCCCGGTCGCGCTCCAGGAGATGCAGGGCCATGCGCTGCGCCGATTTCGGGCCGACACCCGGCAGACAGCGCAAGGCATCGACAAGGGCCTCGAGGGCGGGACTGAACACGGCGTCAGAAGGGCAGCTTCATGCCCGGGGGCAGGTCCATGCCGCCCGTCACTTCGGCCATGGCCTCGCGATTTGCCGCCTCGACCTTGCGCACCGCATCGTTCACCGCGGCCGCGAGGAGGTCCTCCAGCACCGATTTCTCTTCGCCCAGCACGCTGTCGTCGATGGTCACCCGGCGCACGTCGTGGCGCCCGCTCATGATGACCTGCACGAGGCCGGCCCCGGCCTCGCCGGTGACCTCGCGCTCGGCAGCGGCTTCCTGCGCTTCCTGCATGGCTGCCTGCATCTTCTGCGCCTGTTTCATCAGGTCGCCGATTCCGCCCTTGAACATCAGTGTTCTCCTGTTGCGGCGGCGTCTCGCGCCACCTCTACCGATTCCTCCTCGAGGGTACCAGCAAAGCGCTCGAGAAGGCTGCCGAGCCGGGGGTCTTCCCGCAGCCGCGCCACGGCTTTCGCGTGGGCTTCCCGGCGCAGCCGCACCTCGCGCTGCGCCGGGGTTTCCGCCGAAAGTTCCCCGGGCTCGATGGCGACGGACCAGCCGTCGTCTCCCAGCACGCGGCGCAGGGCCGCGGTGATGCGCTCGCTGTGGCGCGCATTGAACAGGTTGGCCTGCTCACGATCAAGCACCAGGGACACGGCCGTCCCCGCGCAGGCCCGCCACTCGCAGTTGCGGGCAATGACCCGCGTACTGCCGGTGAGCTCGAGCCGCTCGACGAGCTGGTGCCAGGGCGGCAGCGAGGACGGCCCGGTCGCGGCGCCCGGAGCCGGCGGGGAGGCTGGCTCTGGCTCTGGCTCTGGCTCTGGCCCAGGCGCCGGCTCCGCCGGGGACGCCGGCGCGGGGGCCGGCGAGGGAGCGGAGCCGCCGTCGGGACCAGGCGCCGGTGCCGGGGCTGCGGGCCCCGCCGCGCTTACCGGTGCCGCTCGCCCTGCGGGCGCCAGGGCTGAAGCATTGCCCCCCGCGGCGGGCACCGCCGGGGCCCGCCGCCGTTCAGGCTTTTTTCCCGGTGAGCCGACCTCGCCGGCGGCAGCCTGCGGAGCACTTTCCCCGTCCACGGGGAGCGCCGGGGCCGGACGGAACGCGAGCATGCGCAGCAGCACCATGTCGAAGCCCGCCCGCGGGTCCACCGCCAGCGGCAGGTCGCGGCGCCCGTTGAGAGCGATCTGGTAGCAGAGCTGCACGTCCTCTGCGGTGAACCGCGCCGCCAGCCCGCGAAGCCGCTCGACGTCACCCATCTCCGGGTCCAGTGCGTCGGGAACGGCCTGCGCCACGGCGAGCCGGTGCAGCACCGCGAGCAGCGTTTCCAGGGCGGCGGCGAAGTCCAGGGCCTGCGCCTCCATGGCCGCGGCCACGGCAAGCAGGCCCCCTGCGTCGTCGGCGGCGAGGGCGTCGAGAAGCTGGAAGACATGGTCCCGGTCCACGGTGCCCAGCATGTCGCGCACCTCGGCCTCGACGAGACGGCCGCCGCCGAAGGCGATGGCCTGATCCGTAAGGCTCAGGGCATCGCGCATGCTGCCGGCAGCGGCATGGCCGAGCAGCCAGAGTGCGGGCTCCTCGAACGCGACCCCCTCGGCGCCGAGGACGTGACGCAGATGCTCGACTACCTGTCCCGCCGGCATGTTCTTCAGGTTGAATTGCAGGCAGCGGGACAGGACCGTGGCCGGCAACTTCTGCGGGTCCGTCGTGGCGAGCAGGAACTTCACGTGCGGCGGCGGCTCCTCGAGAGTCTTCAGGAGCGCGTTGAAACTGTGCTGGGAGAGCATGTGTACCTCGTCGATGAGGTACACCTTGTAGCGGCTGCGCGTGGGCGCGTACTGGACATTCTCGAGCAGTTCCCGGGTGTCATCCACGCGCGTCCGGGAAGCCGCATCGACCTCGAGCAGGTCGACGCTGCGACCCTCGGCGATCTCCAGGCAGGCGCTGCATTCACCGCAGGGCCGGGAGCTGACCCCCTGCTCGCAGTTCAGGCACTTCGCGAGAATCCGGGCAACGGTGGTCTTGCCCACGCCACGGGTGCCGGTAAACAGGTAGGCGTGGTGCAGCTGGTCACGGTCCAGGGCGTTGCCGAGGGCACGCAGCACATGCTCCTGGCCCACCATCTGATCGAAGCTGGCCGGGCGCCATTTGCGGGCGAGGACCTGGTAAGACATGCCGGCGCGGGACGCTCCTCCGTGGTCAAGAGCCAAGCATACCCCAGCGGGGGCGGCGGCAGAACCGGACCGGCGCGGGGTTGGCGGGGAAGCCAATGGAGGCGGCCCGGACAGCCACACCCCGGCACCCGAATCAGCAGCTACCGTTGCTCCCTTCCAGGCCTGGCGGGGTTCACTGCCTGTCGTTGCGGGGGGACCGCCCGGACCACCACGACCCCTTGGCGGGGGCCGCCATTGTCCCGGAAAGCGGCCCCCGCCGCAAACGATTCCACAGCGCCATCGCCCGTCGCGGGCTGTGCTAACCTCTCAACAAGCCGGCGCCTGCGCAGCGGGCGCCCCCGACACAGCCGACCACAGCGAGACATCCGTGACCCGACCGCGCCCGACGACTCGGCAGGAGCTTCCGGCCTTCCATGCCGTCCCCGGCCGCCCCGCCATGATCCTGGCCCTGCTATTGGCCGCCCTCCTCGCCAGCACCCCGCTCCCTGCCCAGGAGGCGCCGGCCGTCTCCCGCGGCAGCCTGGGCACGCTGGAAACGGCCGTCCGCGAAGATACGGGGCTGACGGACGAGGAGCGCGCGCCGCTACTCCTGGAGATCCAGCAGGCGACCCAGGACCTCACACAGGCCGAGAGCTACCGGCAGCAGGCAGAGACCTACCGCCAGGCCATGGAGAACAGCGCGAGCGAGGTGGACCACTACAATGAGCTCGTGCAGGAGATGGAGGAATCCGCCCCGACGGTGGCGGAGCGGCTCGGCCAGGCGCCGGACCTCGAGGGTATCGAGGCTGAACTGGACGTGGTCGAGGCGCGTCGGCAGAGCCTCGCCGACCAGCGGACGGCTGCGCTGAACGCCCTGGCCGAGCGCACGGCGGGCGACAACGACCAGCAGCAGCGGCTGGCCTCGGTCACTGCGGAGCTTGAGGACGCCGGAACGATGCCTGCCGCCGACGACTCGCTGAAAGCGCAGGTGGCCGCCGCGGCCGGCGCCGCGAGACGCCAGCGGCTGCAGGCCGAGGCAGAGATGCTCAGGCTGCGCCTGCGCGGCGCCCCGGCTCTCAACGCCATCCGCACGGCGAAGGTCGCCTGGCTCGACGCCTCCCTGGCGCACGCCGATGCGCTGCTGGCGGCACTTCGCGAGGCCGCGGCGAGCACCCGCCAGTCCGCCGCCGCCCGGCGCACGGAGGAGCTGCGCCGCCTCGTAGCGCCGATCGCCGGGGAGCGGCCCGGGGTACAGGCATTCCTGGAGGAGACGCTCAAGCTCGTCGGCGACCGGCAGCGCCTGGCGGATGCACAGGCGGAGGCACGGGGCGACAGCGCGACGATCCGGGAATTCGATGAATACATCGAGGAGGACTACAGCCTGACCCAGCGCCGCCTGGAGGTTGCCGGGCTGGAGGGAAAGCTCGGTGAGGTCATGATGAGCCGCCTCGCCAGCCTGCCGGACACGCGGGCCATCCAGGCCGGCATCGTGGCCCGGAACGACGAGCTGGCCGCTGTCTCCGTCAACACCATCGAGACAGACGAGGCGCTGCGCCAGAGCGCCCAGCGCGGCGCCTACCTGCGCGAGCGTTTCCCGGATCTCGAGGCCTGGCCGCGGGAGGAGCGTCGCATCCTCGAACAGCTCTACGAACAGCGCCGCGACCTGCTCCGGGAAAAGCTCGAGGCGCAGAACGGGCTGCTCCGCCTTCTCGTAGACATTAACCAGGCCGCAGCCGAGCTCATCAAGGCAACGGAGAACTACGAGGCCTTCCTGACCGGGAACCTCCTGTGGATCCGCAACTACCGCTTCCTCGATCCCCGGGAACTCCTGGAGCAGACCCTCGCCCTCATAGACCCGGCGCCGGCGGTGGCCCTGGCGGTCCACTGGCAGCGGCTGCTTCGCGACCCGCCGCTGCTCATCGGGCTGGCAGCCCTCGCCCTGCTCCTCGCCAACCGGCGGCGCATCATCGCTGCGCAGCAGGCCCTCCTCGGCGTGCCGATCCGGCCGCGGGAAGAAAGTCCACGCAAGGTTGCCATCGGCATTGCCCTCGGGGTCGCGCGCAGCGCCATGCTGCCCCTCGCCCTGCTACTGCTTGCCTGGGCAACATCCCTGACGACCGCCGGCAGTGCTACCAGCGAAGGTCTTGCCCGCGGACTCGGCGCGACTGCGGCACTGCTGTTCGGGCTCTATCTCGCCCTGAGCGTGACCGCCCGGGTGGGAACGGGGCGCCGTCTGCTCAAGTGGAACAACCAGAAAACCGATGCCCTGCGCCGGGATCTGCCCTGGCTGACAATAGTGCTGCCCATTGCCACCGGTCTCAGCACCTTTGCCCGCACCGGCTGGAGCGAGGAAAGCGGCGGCCCCCTCGCGGCCCTGGCGACCTTCACCATCGCCCTGGCGGGGGTCGCGTACGGCGCCCGGCTCCTCCGCTCCGGCCAGCTCGCCGGCGACGGCCTGGGCAGGTTCCTGCTGCGCCTATCGGTGCTGATCGCCGCAGCCATCGCGATGATGCACCTGACCGGGCAGCTCTTTGCCGCCCACCTCTACCTGCGTGCCCTGGGCTGGTCCGTGGCGGCGGTCGCGCTGATTCTTTTCATTACCAACGTCCTCCAGCGCATCATCCTCATCTACCGCAGCCGCCTCGAACGGCGCCAGCGGGAGGAACTACGCGCCCGGGCCGAGGCCGAAGCGGGCGACGAGGGCGAGCGCGATGCACAGATCTCGGAGCGCGACATCGACGCCGTCGCCTCGCTGTCTGATGCGCAGAGCCGGTTGCTGGGGACGCTGCGACTGGCGGCCCTGGCCACGCTGCTGTGGTTCATCTGGTCACCCGCCCTGCCGGCGATCTCGCTGCTCGAGGAAGTCACCCTCTGGTCGACGGTGGACCCGGGGCTGCCCGCGGGCGAACTGCGCGGCGTCTCCCTGGCCACGATGATCATCGCCGCCCTCGTGGTGGCCATCACCGCTCTGCTCACGAAGCACATTCCACCGCTCGTGCAGGTCCTGCTCATGGAGTACGGCAGCGCCTCTGCCGGAGCGCGCTACGCCATCGGTATGCTGCTGCAATACGTGATCATCGGCCTGGGCGCGTCTGTCAGCCTGGGACTCGTCGGCTTTGCCTGGTCCAAGGTGCAGTGGCTGGTTGCCGCCCTCGGTGTCGGTATCGGGTTCGGCCTGCAGGAAATCGTTGCCAACTTCATCAGCGGCATCATCCTGCTCTTCGAGCGGCCGATCCGGGTCGGTGACATCATCAGCGTCAGTGGCTACGACGGCACCGTGGTCAACATCAGCGCCCGCGCGACGGTCATCGAGACCTTCGAAGGCAAGGAACTGCTCATCCCGAACAAGGACCTGATCACGGGCGTAGTGAACAACTGGTCCCTCACCAGCCCCAAGCTGCGCATCGTCATCCCGGTGGGCGTCGCCTATGGCAGCGACGTCCGCAAGGCCATGCGCATCCTTCTCGATGTCGCCCGGGACGACCCGGCGGTGCTCGCCGATCCGGAGCCCATGGCCACCTTCGAGGACTTCGGCGACAACGCGCTCACGCTGTGGCTGCGCTGCTACGCCGAAAGCGACTACGTCAAACGCTGGACGGAGCTGCGCACGGAGATCTACGACCGGCTCAGCAAGGCGGGAATCGGCATCGCCTTCCCGCAGCGCGACGTGCACCTGGACGCGGCTGAACCGATTCCGGTCCAGCTGGTCGAAAGACCCGTAAGCAGGTGAAGCTGACAGCGGAGGAGCAAAGGTGCAGCGACGAACGATTCTCAAGGCCGCGGGCGCCCTCGCGGCCGTCTCCATCGGCACCAGCGAAGCAAAGGAGCACTCCATGGAACTGGCGACCCTGCACGCCGACTGGCGCAATTACCTGCCGGGGGATTTCGATCCGCCCGGCGCTGACGACAGCCTGGAGCTGGACAGCGCCGCCTGGCGTGAGCGCCTCGAGCCGGCCGCCTTCGACGTGCTGCGCAGGGAGGCGACGGAACGCGCCGGCACGAGCCCGCTCAACGACGAAAAGCGCCGCGGTGTCTTCGTCTGTGCCGGCTGTGACCTGCCGCTGTTCACATCGGCAATGAAGTTCGACTCCGGCACCGGCTGGCCCAGCTTCTTCACGCACATCCCCGGTGCCTTCGAGACGAAAAAGGACTTCAAGCTGATCTGGCCGCGCACGGAGTACCACTGTGCACGCTGCGGCGGGCATCACGGCCACGTGTTCAACGACGGGCCGCCACCGACCGGCGAGCGCTGGTGCAACAACGGGGTCGCGCTCCGCTTCCTGGCGGCGGACTGAGCGGACGCGCTCCCGATCGACGCTGGGGGTCAATGCCGTCCTCGTCATCACCGCGCTGCTGCTCGCCGCAGGCGGCCTGAGACGGCGCGGGGCCGCGGCGACGACAAGAACCCTGCGCTGGGGCCGTGACACTGCGGAGCGGCCCTAGCCGGTAACGCCCAGTCCGGCAGCGATGGCGTTCACGCTCAGGAGCAGTTCCGGCAGCAGCGCCTCCGCGCCGGCCTCGTCACCCGCTTCCCGCAGGCCCCGCCAATGACCGAGCAGACTCACCTGGTGCTCGTGCAAGGGCGCAAGGGCCTCATCGCGCCGGGCAAGCACCCGGTGGATGCGCGGCCGGGCGTCGGCGAGCGACCCGCCGTAGATCCGCTCGAGCATCCTGCCGGTGCGCTCATGCTCCTCCTCGATCACTGACAGCAGCGCCTCGCGACGGTCTTCATCCACCACGAGCGCGGCATAGCGGCGCATCACCGACCGCGAGACCATCATCCAGGCGGTAGCGACGTTGCTGATGAGATAGTGCAGCGGCGGCCAGCGGTCGGCAGTCTCGGCCTTGGCCGCCAGGAACTGCTCGAAGGCAGCCGGGTCTGTCACCGCCAGTTCCTCGAGGGCGCTGCCCAGGCCATACCAGCCCGGCAGCACGAAGCGCGACTGGTTCCAGGCAAACACCCAGGGAATGGCGCGCAGATCCGCCAGCGTGCGCCGGCCGGTGCGCCGGGGCGGGCGGGAGCCGTGGCGGCTGGCCTCGATGATGTCGATGGGGGTGGCTTCACCAAAGAAGTCGATGAAGCCCTCGTGCTCGATGAGGCCGCGATAGGCGCGGCGGCTGCTCGCCGCGAGCCGGTCCATGATCGGGCCGAGCAACGGCGGGTCCTGGCGCCCCCCCAGATCGAAGGCCGTGGCCGCGAGCGCACCGGCCGCCAGCAGCTCGAAATGATGGGAGGCCGTGCCGCGGTTGGCATACTTCTGGGAGATGGTTTCGCCCTGCTCCGTCACCCGCAGCCCGCCGTTGACCGTCCCCGGGGGCAGCGCCCGGATGAACCGGTGCGTCGGCCCGGCACCGCGGCCGATCGTGCCACCACGCCCGTGAAAGAAGCACAGCTGCACACCGTGGCGCGAGCCGACCTCGGCGAGCGCGCGCTGCGCGCGGTAAAGACCCCAGAAGCTGGCGAGGATCCCGCCATCCTTGCCGGAGTCGCTGTAGCCGACCATCACCTGCTGCTGTGGCATGGGCAGGCCGTCACGCTGCTGGCGCAGGCGCAGGCTGCGCCGGACAAGCGGGTGAGCAAGATAATCGTCCAGGATCACCGGGGCCCGCTCGAGGTCATCGATGGTCTCGAACAGCGGCACGACTTCCAGGGGGCACGCCGGCCCGTCCCCGGCCGGCTGCAGCAGTCCGCCATCGCGGGCCAGCAGGTAGACCGCCAGCAGGTCTTCGGCGCTGCGGGTCATACTCACGATCAGCGCCCCGAGGCCATCGGCGCCACGCTGTGTCAGCTCCGCCGCGAGCACTTCGTAGCAGCCCAGCACTGCCTCGGCCTCGCCCGGTGGCGCCTGGCCCACGCGCACGAAAGGACGTGTGGTCCCGAGCTCACGGTCGAGGAGCGCTCGGCGCTGAGCCGGCGGCCAGCTGGCATAGCCGTCGCCATCAGCGACGCCTGCGGCCGCCAGCAGCGCCGCCAGCGCGCGGTCGTGGAAGGCGCTGTTCTGGCGCACGTCGAGCCGCGCCAGGTGAAAGCCGAAACTGCGGACCAGCAGGCGCACCGGCTCCACGTCCGCTGCCACCAGGCGGCCGGCACCCACCATCGCCAGGGCGCCGCCGAGTTCGTCAAGGGCCCGGTCCAGCTCTGCCGCACGTTCGAAGACACCGGCGCCGGGGGCGCCATCGGGCGCGGGGAGGGCCGCGCGCAGCAGGTTGACAAACTGGCGCCAGGGCTCCTGCCGGTTGCGCTCGACCGCGGCGCGGCCTTTCTCACCCAGGGCGCCTGCGCGCTCCTCGATCGCCGCCAGGAGTGCTGGCGGAGGCGCCTGGCGATGCACGGAGAGGCTGAGCCCTGAGGCCAGCCGCGCGAGTGCCGCGTCGACCAGTGCGATCGCCGCCTCGCGGTGCCGGTCCAGCGTATCCCGGGTGATCGCCGCGGTAACCCCGGGGTGGCCATCGCGATCACCCCCGACCCAGCTGCCGAAGGCGAACTGCGGCAGCCCCGCGGGCCCGGCGATCAGCGACCGGTCGAGACCCACCGCGTCCCAGGCCTGGCGCAGGCGCTGGCTGAACGCGGTGAGGGCGTCCGGAAACACGACGGCGAGGAAGTGGAGCACCAGGCGGCGTTCAGCCTCGAGGCGCGGCTTCTCGAGATAGATCTCACCGGTCCGCCACAGCCGCTCGAGCGCGGCGTCCATCGCTGCGTCGAGGTCCGCGCGCTCCGCCGGCGTCCACATGCTGTTCTCCCGCTCCACCAGCAAGCGATAGAGAACGCGGTGGTGCTCCAGTACCGTCTGCCGCTTGGCCTCCGTGGGGTGGGCCGTCAACACCGGTTCCAGCCGGAGGCTGCGCAACTGCGCCGCCAGCTGCTCCGGGCTGACACCGCGGGCCAGCGCCTGGCTGAACGCCTGCTCCCAGGACCCGGACTCGCCGGCCTTCTCTCCGGCCCGGGCCGTGGCCCGGCGCTGCTGCGCCACGGAGTTTTCCTCCGCGTGGTTGAGCAGCTGGAAGGCGATTGAGAAGGCCTGCAGGTCATTCGCCCCGAAGCCTGCCGGCCCGGCGTCTGCATGCTGCCAGGGCAACCGCGCCGCCACCTCTGGTTCGCCGAGGTCGCGCAGTACCCGCGCCAGCGACGCCATCAGCCGGCCGAGGGTGTCGGCACCGAGCTCATTACGTAGGTCCATCGTAGTACCACCGGTAAACAGGGATTCCGCCAACCCGGAAGATAGCAGGCCCGCGACGGTTTGCACGCGGGCACCCGCGGCGGGCGCGCGGGTCAGGAGCGGCGCCGCGAGGCGTGCGAACCGCGACCGCTGCGCGAGTTGCCGCCGCGGGATCGCCCGGAGCCGGTGCTGCTGCCGGAATGGTGCCGGCGCGTCCGACCGGCGCTGCCTGCGGCGCCGCGGCTCCCGGATCCCTGGCGGGCAGCGGCGGAAGGCGCCGCGGACGCGGCGTGCAGCGCACGGGTCGCCTCCAGGACCTTGCGCCGCCGCGAACGCGCGCGCCTGCCGACGATCGGGACGTGCCGCCGGGAACGAGCCGCCCGGGCATAGCGCTTGCGGCGCCGGTACTGCAGCGCGTAGACGCCGAGTAATACGACGAGCACCAGCGAAAAGACGACCGACCTCGCCGATAGCTCGCGGCCCGGGGCAGCGGGGGCGATGTCGATCGGCTCGATCCCTACGCCGCGGTAGACCATGGTGGAATCGAAGGCGTCGCGGAACACCGGCAACGGAGGCAGCGCCGTGCCGGCGCCCGCCAACGGATCCCGGTACGCATCGCTCGGGCCGGCACCGGCGGGGGACTGCCAGCTACCGGCTGCGCCGGGGAAGGGCTGTACGAGGGCGGATACCGGGTCCCGGGCACCGGGCCACAGCACCGAGGTCTCGTACAGCCTCGGGGGCAGCGGCTCCGCGGGCCCCGGGGTATGGATGACCGGCGACCCCGGAGCGAGCGGCACGCAGGCCACGCCGGCGAGCAGTACCGCAACGCGGGCGCCAAACGGGATCCCCTCTCTCTCACCATGCGTCGCGCTCCTGTCGGCCGGCTGGTTCCGGAAGTGTCGGCCAGCCTCGGCGGAAGAACAACCGGGGACGGGGCCAGTCCCGTCCCGGCGTCTACCAACTGGTCCGCTGCGCTGAGCGCGATGCTGGCGATTCATGCCCTGCGCCGGTGCCCGGTGTAGGGCATTCCGCCAGGAGGACGCTCAGCCGTGCTCTGCCGGGCGGCGCGTCGCCCCCAGCACCGCATCGACGCGAAGGGCCAGTTCGTGGACGTGGGGGTCATGGCTACCGAGGGCGCGCAGAGCGCGGGCCAGTTCGAAGAGGTAATCCCGGTTGCTGCCGCTGGGGCCGCGCGCCTGCGCGATGTGGGCCGCGAGTTCCGCCAGCGGCGCAGAACCGAGGAAAGCCGGGTTGTCTGCGGTGGCGACGTAGATGAGCCCGGGAACCGGTTCGGCCGCGCCGTCGAGGGTGATGGCCAGCCGGTGCCGCACGTAGCCGTTCTTCTCGCGATGATCCAGGTGGTCGAAAACGGCGGGATCGACCCGGTAGGCCACACCGCGACACAGGGCTCCGGGGGCCTCGATGAGCGTCACCACCCGTCCGGGCGCCTGTGGCGTCCCGCGGTGGTCGTGGGACCCCTGCCAGAAGCGGCGCTCCCAGCCCTCGATGCTCGCCGGCCGTCGGTCCAGGTAGGGAAAATCCACCTTGTAGATCAACGAACCGTAGCCGAAGACCCAGGCCGACCCATCGCCGGGGGCGACGGGTCCTTCAGCCACCACGCCTTTCAGCGAAAGTGCGAGCGGAAGTAGTGGACGGAATTGCGCAGCGCTTTCAGGGCATGCTCGGCCTCTCCCCTCATGCGCTCCCAGTTGTCCTCACCCGCCTGCTTGAGTGACTCCAAGCGGGCATAGAACTGCTCGCGTTGCTCCTCGACGCGTGCGCGTTGCTTCCCGAGTTCCTCCTCGACCTCGCCGGACGTTTCCCGTGCGCGGGCCTCAAGGTCATCGATTTCGCTGTTCAGCGCGTCGATCTGGTCTTTCAGCTTCTGGACGAATTCATCGCGGGATGTCATGGCAGGCTCCTGTCGTCTGGCGTGCTACGAGCCTAGCACAAAGCGGAGGATGCATGATTGGCGCGCCCACGAGGACTCGAACCCCGGACCGTCGGCTTAGAAGGCCGATGCTCTATCCAGCTGAGCTATAGGCGCGTGGGGAGGATTTTACCGGGAAACACGTTCCCGCGGGAACGTGTCGTGCGGCAGGGAACAACTGCGAAGGTTTAGATGGGGTGGCCGATGGGTCTCGAACCCACTACCTCCGGAGCCACAATCCGGTGCTCTACCTGGTGAGCTACGGCCACCATAGACAGGTTCTCGATAGACGCGGTGACCAACTGAACTGACTGTGGCGTCGATGAGTTGGTCGGGGCAGAGAGATTCGAACTCCCGACTTCCTGCTCCCAAAGCAGGCGCGCTACCAGGCTGCGCTATACCCCGAAAGAGCGTTGACCCTCATGGAGCCTTGCGCGCTGTCGCCCCGGAACCCGTTTTCAGGCCCGCGCATCCTACTCAGCGGCCCCGGGGAAGTCAACGCGATTCGGCCAAGTATACCCCGTTTTGCCGCCGCGCCCAGCGTCAGTCCTCGCGGCGCCAGAGCGTTCCTTCCGGCGTATCCTCGAGCACGACGCCGGCGGCCGCCAGCTCATCGCGAATGGCGTCGGCGCGGGTGAAGTTGCGGTTTTTCTTGGCCTCGCTGCGCTCGGCCACCAGCGCATCGATGGCGTCGCTGTCGAGGCCGCCCACGCCGCCCGAGCCCTTGAGCCACGCCTCCGGTGCCTGGGCGAGAATGCCAAGGAAACGGCCCGCTGCCAGCAGGCGCGCCTTGTGCCGCGGCTGCTCCGCTGCGGGCGCCTTGTGCAACGCCTTGGCGATGGCGTGCATCTCCGCCAGCACCTGCGGCGTGTTGAGGTCGTCGCAGAGCGCGGCGTAGAACGGCTCGTCTTCGATGACAACCTCGGCGTCCGCCGCGTCCCGCACCCCGCGGAGCGTGTTGTAGAACCCGGTCAGCGTGTGCTGCGCCTGCTCGAGCAGCTCGCGCGAGAAGTTGAGCGGCGAGCGGTAGTGCCCGGAGAGCAACGCCAGGCGCAGGGTCTCGCCCGGATACTCGGCGAGCAGCTCGCGCACCGAACGCACGTTGCCGAGGGACTTGGACATCTTCTCCCCGTCGATATCGAGGTAGGCATTGTGCATCCAGAAGCGCACGAATTCGCCGCCGTAGGCACAGCAGCTCTGCGCGATCTCGTTCTCGTGGTGCGGGAAAATGAGATCCCGGCCGCCACCGTGGATATCGATGGTCTCGCCGAGGTGCTCGCGGATCATCGCCGAGCACTCCAGGTGCCAACCCGGCCGGCAGCGGCCCCAGGGCGTGTCCCAGCCCGGGTCCTCTTCGCTGGAGGGCTTCCAGAGCACGAAGTCCCCGGGGTGGCGCTTGTAGTCGGCCACCTCCACCCGGGCGCCGGCCAGCATGTCTTCCAGGCGGCGCCCGGACAGGCGCCCGTAACCCGCCATGGATTCGACCGCAAAGAGCACGTGACCATCCGCCGTGTACGCGTGGCCCTTCTCCACCAGCCGTTCCGTGAGCCGGACCATGGCGTCGATGTTCTCGGTGGCATGGGGCTCGAGCGTCGGCGGCAGGGCGCCGAGCTGTGCCATGTCCTCGCGGTACTTGGCCGTGAACTCGTCCGTCACCTCGCCGATGGAGCGGCCGCCCTCGCGCGCAGCGGCGATGATCTTGTCGTCGATGTCCGTGATGTTGCGGGCATAGGTCACGCTGGCATAGCGGTGCCGCAGGAGCCGGAAGAGCGTGTCGAAGACGACCACCGGGCGCGCATTGCCGATGTGCGCGAGGTTGTAGACCGTGGGACCGCAGACATACATCGTGACGGCGCCGGGCACGCGCGGTTCGAAGCGTTCCTTCCGGCCCGTCGCGGTGTTATAGAGCGCAAGCTGCGTCATGCGCCCTGCCCCTCGCCACCGCCCCAGCTGTCGCGCAGGCCGATGGTCTCATTGAAGAGCGCTGCCCCCGGTACGTGGCCATGACGGTCCGTCACGAAATAGCCGAGGCGCTCGAACTGGAAACGCGCCTCGGGCGCGGCGTCCGCGGCCGCAGGCTCGACCAGCGCTTCCCCGAGCACCACGAGAGACTCGGGGTTCAGGTGCTGCAGGAAATCCTCGTCCCGGTCCGGCGAGGGGTGGGCGAACAGCCGGTCGTAACGGCGCACCGTGGCCCTGCGCGCCGTCGCCGCATGCAGCCACTGGATCACGCCCTTGGGCTTGATGCCGTCCGCCGGGTCCTCTCCGAGGGTGCCCGGGACCAACTCGGCATAGACGGTGCTAATGCGCCCGCCCTCATTCTTGTCGACCCCCGTGGCCTCGATAACGTAGGCACCGCGCAGCCGTACCCGCTTGCCCAGCACCAGCCGCTTGTACTTCTTATTCGCGCTCTCGCGGAAGTCGTCCGCCTCGATGAACAGCTCCCGTCCGAAGGTGAGTTCCCGGCTGCCGAGGTCGACGCGGCTCGGGTGCCGCGGCAGCGTCAGCGTCTCGCTCTGGCCCTCCGGGTAGTTGGTCAGCACCACGCGCAGGGGCTCGAGCACGCAAAAGGCCCGCGGGGCATTCGCATTCAGGTCGTCGCGGATCGCGTGCTCGAGCATGGCCACATCGGCGACGCCGTTGGCCCGGGAGGTACCGACCATCTCGCAGAAACGGCGGATGGCGGCCGGGGTAAAGCCCCGGCGTCGCATGCCTGCGATGGTCGGCATGCGCGGATCATCCCAACCGTCGACGTAGCCGCCGTCGACGAGGAGCTTGAGCTTGCGCTTGCTGGTGACCGTGTAGCTCGTGTTCAGGCGCGCGAACTCGTACTGCCGCGGGCGGCAGTCCACCGGCAGATTGTCGATGAACCAGTCGTAGAGCGGGCGGTGGTCCTCGAACTCCAGGGTGCAGATGGAGTGCGTGACGCCCTCGATGGCGTCTTCCTGGCCGTGCGCGAAGTCATAGGTCGGGTAGATGCACCAGCGGTCGCCGGTCTGGTGATGTGACCGCTTGCGGATCCGGTAGAGGATCGGGTCGCGCAGGTTCATGTTCGGCGCGGCCATGTCGATCTTCGCGCGCAGCACGCGGCTGCCCTCGTCGAACTCGCCGGCGCGCATGCGTTCGAGGAGGTCGAGATTTTCCTCCACAGTCCGCTCCCGGCCGGGGCTGTTGCGCCCGGGCTCCGTGAGCGTGCCCCGGTACTCGCGGGCCTGGTCGGCATCGAGATCGCAGACGTAGGCCTTGCCCTCGCGCACGAGGTGCTGCGCCCAGGCGTAGAGTTGATCGAAGTAGCTGGAGGCAAAGCGCACGTCGCCGGCCCACTCGTAGCCCAGCCAGCGCACGTCCTCGCAGATCGCGTCGATGTACTCCTGGCTCTCCTTCTCCGGGTTGGTATCGTCGAAGCGCAGGTGACAGCGGCCGCCGAACTCCTCGGCGAGGCCGAAGTTCACGCTGATCGACTTGGCGTGGCCGATATGCAGGTAACCGTTCGGCTCCGGGGGGAAGCGGGTCACCACCTCGGCCACCCGGCCCTCGCGGAGGTCCTCCTCGATGATCGTGCGGAGAAAGTTTCTGGGAGCGGGCGTTTCCATGCGCGCGTCGGGTCCGGTCGCGGAAAAGGCGGCGCATTATACCGGCTGCGACCGCCCCCCGATAGCCGCGCTGCCCTGCCCCACGTCTCGCCATCCCTGTGCAAATTCTCACAATCGTCGCCGCCGCTGTTCTCTGTAACGTCCAAAGTCCGTATGATCGCGCGGCTTACAATGGCAGCAGGAGCTGGAAAAGACATGGTCACGATGCGAACCACCTTCGGCGAGATCAAGCTGGCCCTGGACGAGGAGCGTGCGCCGAAAACCGTCGCCAACTTCCTCGCCTACGCGCGGGCCGGCCATTACGACGGCACGATCTTCCACCGGGTGATCGACAACTTCATGGTGCAGGGCGGCGGCTTTGACACCAACATGCAGCAGAAACCCACCGGCGAACCGATCGAGAACGAGGCGGACAACGGCCTCAGCAACGATTACGGCACGATCGCCATGGCGCGCACCATGGAGCCTCACTCGGCGACGGCGCAGTTCTTCATCAACGTCAAGGACAACGACTTCCTCAACCACAGCGGCAAGAGCATGCAGGGCTGGGGCTACTGTGTCTTCGGCAAGGTGGTCGAAGGCAAGGAGGTGCTGGAGAAGATCCGCTCCGTGCCCACGACCTCCCGCGCAGGGCACCAGGACGTCCCGGTCGATACGGTCATCATTGAGTCAGTGACGGTCGAAGAGGACGCCTGACACGCCGTTTTGTCGCCCGGGGCTGGTCAGCCCCGCGGCGGCCCGCTGTGGAAGCGCAGTTCCCCGTCCGGCGCTTCGATGAGGGCCGCCTCGAGCGGCAGCAGCAGCGCCAGCCGCGCTTCGACCTCGCCGTCCTTCGCCAGGGAACGCGCCAGCCCCAGGTAGTCCTCGAAATGCCGCGCCTCGGAGCGCAGCAGCGAACCGTAAAAGGCCTCGAGCTCCGCATCCAGCAACGGCGCCAGCGCCGCGAAGCGCTCGCAGGAGCGCGCCTCGATGACAGCCCCCACCAGCAGCGTATCCACCAGCCGCCCCGGCTCCTCGCTGCGCACGCAGGCGCGCAGCTCCCGCGCGTAGCGCGATGCCGGCAGCGATGGGTAGGCCATGCCGCGCTGCTCCATGATCGCAATCACCTGCTCGAAGTGGCGAAGCTCCTCCCGCGCCAGGCGGGAAAGCTTGTGCAGCAGGGGATAGTGGTCTGTGTAGCGGTAGGCGAGGTTGAGCGCGGTGGCGGCCGCTTTCTTCTCGCAATTGGCGTGGTCCGCCAGCAGCAGCGCCAGGTTTTCCGGCGAGGATGCCGCTTCGAGCCACGCGGCGGGCGTTGCACAGGGCAGGAACCCGCGCAGCGCCACGAGGTCCGAGGCGAGGCGGTCCCCGTCCCGGCGACCTGTCGCGGCTGGCGTTCTCCCGGTCATGGTCGCTGTCGGTGGCGCGGTCATGGCGCAGGAGTGTAGCGGCAACGGCTGCCGGGGGACAGTGCCATTCCGCCGCATGTCCCGCCGCAGTTCCCCGTCGCATTCACTGGGGGAATAACATGCATAAGGGGCATTCGCTTAACCGGACAGGTGCGCTGGGCTATACTCTCGCGCCGGAAACGAGGCCGGTCCGATACCGGCGATGAGCAACCATCCGAGGACTCCACCGTGCTTGAAGCCTATCGCGAACACGTCGCCGAACGCGCCGCCCAGAACATCCCGCCGAAGCCCCTGAATGCGGAGCAGACCGCCGCCCTGGTGGAACTGCTGAAGGCCCCGCCGGCCGGCGAGGAGGAAGCTCTTCTCGAGCTGCTCGCCACGCGGGTTCCGCCGGGCGTCGACGAGGCCGCCTACGTGAAGGCCGGTTTCCTCTCCGCCATCGCCCGCGGCGGGGCCGAGTGCCCGCTCATCGATCGCCCCGGGGCCGTGCGGCTCCTCGGCGCCATGCACGGCGGCTACAACATCGAGACGCTGGTCGGCCTGCTCGAGGACGGTGAGCTGGGCGAGCTTGCCGCAGCCGAACTCAAGCACACGCTGCTCATGTTCGACGCATTCCACGACGTCGACGAACTGGCGAAGGGCGGCAACGCCAACGCCCGCGCCGTGCTCGAGAGCTGGGCCGAGGGCGAGTGGTTCACGTCGCGGGAGGCCGTGGCGGAATCGATCAAGGTGGCCGTCTTCAAGGTGACCGGTGAAACGAACACCGACGACCTCTCGCCGGCCCCCGACGCCTGGTCCCGTCCCGATATCCCCCTGCACGCCCTGGCCATGTACAAGATGGCCCGCGACGGCTTGAGCCCCGATGAACCGGGCAAGGTCGGTCCCATGCAGCAGATCGATGAGATCAAGGCCAAAGGGCTGCCCGTGGCCTTCGTGGGCGACGTGGTCGGCACGGGCTCCTCGCGGAAGTCCGCCACCAACTCCGTGCTCTGGTTCTTCGGCGACGACATCCCCGGCGTACCGAACAAGAAGGGCGGCGGCATCTGCATCGGCGGCAAGGTCGCACCGATCTTCTACAACACCATGGAAGATGCCGGCGCCCTGGTCTTCGAGGCCCCGGTGGACGACCTCGCCATGGGCGATGTCATCGAGATCCGCCCCTATGACGGCAAAATTCTCAGTGAGAATGGTGCCTTGCTGAGCGAATTTGAACTGAAATCGCAGGTCCTGCTCGACGAAGTACGGGCCGGTGGCCGGATCAACCTGATCATCGGCCGCGGTCTGACGACCCGCGCGCGGGAGGCGCTGGGCCTGCCCGAGTCCGACCTGTTCCGCAAGCCGGAACAGCCCGCCGACTCCGGCAAGGGCTATACCCTCGCCCAGAAGATGGTCGGGGCCGCCTGCGGCATGGCCGGCGTCCGCCCGGGCACCTACTGTGAGCCGCGCATGACCACCGTGGGCTCACAGGACACCACCGGCCCCATGACCCGGGACGAGCTCAAGGACCTCGCCTGTCTCGGCTTCTCCGCCGACCTGACCATGCAGTCCTTCTGCCACACGGCGGCCTACCCCAAGCCCGTGGACATCGATACGCAGCACACGCTGCCGGACTTCATCATGACCCGCGGCGGTGTCAGCCTGCGCCCGGGTGACGGCATCATCCACTCCTGGCTGAACCGCATGCTGCTCCCGGATACCGTGGGCACCGGCGGCGATTCGCACACCCGCTTCCCGATCGGCATTTCCTTCCCGGCCGGCTCCGGCCTGGTCGCCTTCGCCGCCGCTACGGGCGTTATGCCCCTGGACATGCCGGAATCGGTGCTGGTGCGCTTCAAGGGCAAACTGCAGCCGGGCATCACGCTGCGCGACCTGGTGCACGCGATCCCCTACTACGCCATCCAGGAAGGGCTCCTCACCGTCGAGAAGAAGGGCAAGAAGAACATCTTCTCCGGCCGTATCCTGGAGATCGAGGGGCTGCCGGAGCTGACCGTGGAGCAGGCCTTCGAGCTGTCCGACGCCTCGGCCGAGCGCTCCGCCGCGGGCTGTACCATCGCCCTCGGCGAAGAGACCATCGCCGAGTACCTGCGCAGCAACATCGTGCTCCTGCGCGCGATGATCGCCGAGGGCTACGGCGACCCGCGCACCCTCGCCCGCCGCGCCGAGAAGATGGAGGAATGGCTGGCGAAGCCGAGCCTGATGAAAGCCGACGCCGACGCCGAGTACGCGGCGGTGATCGAGATCGACCTCGCCGAGGTGAAAGAGCCCATCGTCTGCGCCCCCAACGACCCGGACGACGCGCGCCTGCTTTCCGAGGTGGCCGGCGACAAGGTGGACGAGGTGTTCATCGGCAGCTGCATGACCAACATCGGCCACTTCCGCGCCGCCGGCAAGCTGCTGGATGCGCACAAGGGCAGCCTGGCCACGCGGCTGTGGATCTCACCGCCCACGCGCATGGATCAGCACCAGCTCATGGAAGAAGGCTACTACAACATCTTCGGTGCCGCCGGCGCGCGCACGGAGATGCCCGGCTGCTCCCTGTGCATGGGCAACCAGGCCCGGGTCGCGGCGAACTCCACGGTGCTCTCGACCAGCACCCGCAACTTCCCGAACCGACTGGGCGACGGCGCCAACGTGTACCTGACCAGCGCCGAGCTCGCCGCCGTGGGCGCCGTCCTCGGCCGTCTGCCCGCGCCGGCGGAGTACCTGGACTATGCGAAGGACCTCGACAGCATGTCGAAGGACATCTACCGCTACATGAACTTCGACCAGATCGCCGAGTTCCAGCAGAAGGCGGACGAGGGCAAGCGCATCGCTGCGGTGGAGATCACCCAGGTCGCCTGACGCCACCCTATCCTGCGCCCTGCACGGGCGCAGGGGCCTGCTTCTCCCCCGGGCGGGCCTTGACGACGCCCGCCATTCCGCTAAGCTCGAATGCAAATGAATCTCATCTATTGTTCTTGACCCCCCCGGAGCCAGGCCCGTACATCGCGGATGCCGTTCCTTGGCATTCCGAAAGTGCCGCCCGTGTGGCGGCGTCCCTCGATTGCAATCCCGAAACCGGCCTTGGCACCGCGGACGCAGAAGACCGCCTGCGGCACCACGGTCCCAACGCCATACCGAGGCCCCCTCCCCCCGGTATTCTCGCCCGCCTGCTGCGCCAGTTCGATGACCTGTTGATCTACGTCCTTCTTGGGGCCGCGGGCGTCACCGCGCTGCTCGGGCACTTTGTCGATACGGGTGTCATCCTCGCCGTCGTGCTGGTCAACGCGCTGATCGGCTTCGTTCAGGAAGGCAAGGCAGAAAGCGCCCTGGCAGCCATCGGCGACATGCTTGCCCCCCGCGCCCGCGTGCTGCGCGCCGGCGAACGACGGGACCTGGCGGCCGATGCCGTCGTCCCGGGCGACGTGGTGCTGCTCGAGGCCGGTGACCGGGTGCCCGCCGACCTGCGCCTGGTCGACAGCCGCGGCCTGCGCATCGAGGAGTCCATGCTCACCGGCGAATCCGTCCCGGTGGAGAAAACGCCGGAAGCCGTTGCCGCCGAGGTAGACCTGGGTGATCGCCGCTCCATGGCCTACGCCGGCACACTCGTTCGTGGCGGCACGGGTCGCGGGCTGGTTGTCGCTACCGGCGCGGCCACCGAGCTGGGAAGGATCAGCGACATGCTTGCCGCCGTGCCTTCCACGGACACGCCCCTGGTACGCCAGATGGCGCGCTTCGCCCGGGCTCTCACGGGGTTCATCCTCGGGGTCTGCGCCCTGATCCTGCTGCTCGGCTACCTCGGCGGCCGGCCGCTCGGAGAGCTCTTCATGGCGCTGGTGGGGCTCTCCGTCGCGGCCATTCCCGAGGGCCTGCCAGCGATCCTCACCGTGACCCTTGCCATCGGCGTGCAGGGCATGGCCCAACGCAACACCATCGTGCGAAGGTTGCCGGCTATCGAGGCCCTGGGCACTGTCTCGGTAATCTGTTCCGACAAGACCGGCACGCTGACCCGCAACGAAATGGCCGTGGTGACCGTGGCGACGGCTGAAGACACCATCGAGGTCTCCGGCAGCGGCTACAGCCCTCACGGTATTTTCCGCTGCAACGGCAGAGACCTGGACCCGGTCTGCGCGCCGACGCTGCAGGCGATTGCCGAGGCCGGCGCGCTCTGCAACGAGGCGCATCTGTGGCTCGACGGGGAGCACTGGCAGATCAGCGGCGACCCCATGGAAGGCGCCCTGCTGGCCCTGGCGGGCAAGGCGGGGATCGACAGTGCGCTGGAACGTCGGCGGCAGCGGGAAGTCGACGCCATTCCCTTCGATGCCGACAACCGCTATATGGCAAGCCTCCGCCATGACCATGAAGGCCGCCATGTGATGCTGGTAAAAGGTGCGCCGGAGGTGCTGCTGCCGCGCTGCCGTCGCGTCCTTGCGGCCGACGGCAGCGAGCAGGCGCTGGAGCCCGGGTGCTGGCGGGCGCGCGCCGACGAGATCGCGGACGGAGGCCAGCGTGTGCTCGCCCTGGCGCGGCTGTCCCTGGCCGGGGAAACGACAGAACTGGAGAGCGACGCGATCGACAACCTGACCCTGCTCGGGCTGGTGGGCCTCATCGATCCGCCGCGGGAGGAGGCGATCCAGGCGGTACGGGAATGCCAGCAGGCGGGCATCCGCGTCAAGATGATTACCGGCGACCATTCCGGTACGGCCGTCGCCATCGCCCGCCAGCTGGGCCTCGCCCGCCCGGCCCCAGCCCTCAGCGGCACAGCTATCGACGCCCTCGATGACAAGGCCCTCGCCCGCGAGGCTGCAGCCACCGACGTCTTTGCGCGCACGAGCCCGGCTCACAAGCTGCGCCTGGTCGCGGCCCTGCAGCGCCAGGGCGAGGTTGTGGCCATGACCGGCGACGGCGTCAACGATGCCCCCGCCCTGCAGCGGGCGGATATCGGCATCGCCATGGGGGCCGGTGGCACCGACGCGGCACGGGACGCCGCCGAGATTGTGCTGGCTGACGACAATTTCGCGACCATCGCGGTTGCAGTCAGGGCAGGCCGGACCGTCTATGACAACCTGCGCAAGGCCATCGTGTTCCTGCTTCCTGTCAACGGCGGCGAGTCGCTCAGCCTGCTCGCTGCGCTGCTGCTGGGGCTAACCCTGCCGATCAGCCCCGTGCAGATTCTCTGGGTGAACATGGTTTCCTCGGTGCTGCTGGCCATGACACTGGCCTTCGAGGCCAGCGAGCGCGGCATCATGAGCAGACCCCCGAGACCGCCTTCAGAACCGCTGCTGAACGGGTTCGTACTCTGGCGTATTGCCTTCGTCTCCACGCTGTTCATGGCGGGAATTTTTGGCAAGTTCGCCTTTGCCCGCGCTCAGGGAGCCCCCCTGGAGGAGGCGCGAACGATCGCGGTCAACACGCTCGTGGTGATGGAAATCTTCTACCTTTTCGCCGTGCGCTACCTCGGCGAGGCGTCCCTGACGCTCCGCGGCGCCCTCGGCACCCGCCCGGTGCTGCTGGCCATCACTGCAGTGACATTGCTGCAGTTCCTGTTTACCTATGCGCCGTTCATGGCGCGGTTCTTCAACACGCGGCCGCTGTCTCTCAGCCAGGGAGTCGGCATCGTGCTGGTCGGCCTGGCTACCCTTATAATCCTGGAAGCTGAAAAATTCCTCGTGCGCCGGTTACACCACCGGCGGCCGGGGTCGGAGGACGAGCCATGAAGGAAGTGCGTCGCCTGCTCTGTGTCGTGCGAGAGACCGATGCGCAAGCGGCGGCACTCGTGCGCCATGCCGATACGCTCGCGCGCTCGCTACAGGCCGAGCTGACGCTACTGGATGTACTCCCTGAGCTGGATCCGGCACTGCGCCTGATTCCCCATGCGCCACCCTTTACGAAGCTGGGAGAACACCGCCGCACTGAGCGCCTCGAATCCCTGGACAAGCTGGCCCGTGAGGTCGGCGCGCAGGCGCCGAGGCTCCGCGTACGTGAGGGCATTTTCTTCGTCGAGGTCATTCGGGAGGTCGTGCAGACGTCACAGGATCTTCTCATCACCAATGCGGAAAAGGCGGTGGGGCTGCGCCGGTTCTTCAGCAACGAAGATTTGCGCCTGCTGCGCAAGTGCCCCTGCCCGATCTGGCTCCTCCGCCCGGAGCGGCCACCCCAGCCAAAGCGCATTCTGGTCGCGATGGATTGCGGGGTGGAATATGACGATACGCGCCTTGCCACCAATCGCGACCTCAACCGGACTCTCCTCCGGCATGCGCTTGAGCTCGGCACCGCCAGCCACGCCGACGTTCACCTTGTCCACGCCTGGCGCGCCCTCTCCGAGAGTTACGCCCGGACACTGCTCAGCGATGTCTCTGCGGAAGAGCAGGAGCAGTTCATCGGCGAGCTCCAGCACCTTCACGAGGAGAGCATGCGCAGCGTTCTCGCGGACGCAGCCCGGGAGGGCCTCGAGGAGGCCCTGTCTTTCGTGGGACCAAGCACCCATGTGATTCGCGGCGAGCCCCGGGAGGTGGTACCTGCCCTCGCGCGGGACCTTGATGTCGATCTTGTGGTCATGGGCACCATGGCGCGCACCGGCATCGCCGGTTTCTTCATGGGCAATACCGCCGAGGCGATCATCGACCAACTGCACTGCTCGCTCCTCGCCCTGAAGCCCGAAGGGTACGTGACGCCGATCGATGGCTGAGCTCACTGCCCTTCTCCACGCCTCCCCCTTCTACGAGCTGGCGGCGCTGCTCGCGCTCGCCGCCGCCGTGGCCTGCCTCGGCGGCCTGCTGCGCCAGCCCATCGTGGTCAGCTTCATTGCCGTGGGAATCCTCGCCGGGCCTTCGGGCCTGGACCTCGTGCACTCCCACGAACAGATCGAACTGCTGGCACAGCTCGGTATCGCGGTGCTCCTTTTCCTGGTCGGCCTCAAGCTGGACCTGCAACTGCTAAGGTCCCTTGGAGCCGTATCCCTGGCCACCGGGCTGGGCCAGGTCGCCTTTACCGCTGGCTTCGGTTTCCTGATCGCCATCGGCCTCGGCATGGCGGCCGTGCCCGCACTGTACGTGGCCGTCGCGCTCACTTTTTCGAGCACGATCATTATCGTCAAGCTGCTCTCGGACAAGCGCGAGCTGGACGCGCTCCATGGCCGTATCGCTGTCGGTTTCCTCATCGTCCAGGACGTGGTGGTGGTTTTCGCGATGCTCGCCCTGTCGTCCTTCGGCGTGGGGGCGGCGAGCGGCGCCGAGCCAGGCAGCGCGTTCCTCGGCATTGTCGTCAAGGCTTTCATCATGGGCGGCGCAGTGCTGCTCTTCGCCCGCTACGCGGCCGGGCCGGTGACGAAGCTGGTGGCACAGTCGCAGGAACTGCTGGTGACCTTCGCCATCGCCTGGGCGGTGCTGCTCGCAGCCCTCGGCAGTCACCTGGGCTTCAGCAAGGAGCTCGGCGGCCTGCTCGCGGGCGTGAGCCTGGCCTCAACGCCGGTGCGCGATGCCATGAGCGCGCGGCTGGCCACGTTGCGCGATTTCCTACTCCTGTTCTTCTTTATCGGCCTGGGCAGCCAGCTGCAGTTGGGCCTGCTCGGCGAGCAGCTGCTGCCGGCGCTGGTACTGTCCGTATTCGTGCTAGTCGGCAACCCGCTGATCGTGATGGCCATCCTGGGGCTGCTCGGCTACCGCAGCCGCACCGGCTTTCTCGCCGGGCTCACGGTGGCGCAGATCAGCGAGTTCTCGCTGATCTTCATGGCCATGGGCGTGACCCTCGGCCACGTTAGCCAGGGCGACCTGGGGCTGGTGACGCTGGTGGGGCTGGTGACCATCGCCCTGTCGGTATACATGATTACCTATTCGCACAGCCTCTACCGCTGGCTCGAGCGCTGGCTGCGCATCTTCGAGCGCAGCAACCCTTCCCGGGAAAGGGGCACCGCCCCGGTGGACACGGTGGCTGCCGACACCCTGCTCATCGGCCTCGGCCGCTTCGGCGACGCGATCTTCAAGCGGCTCCGCGAGGGCGGGCGCAACGTGCTTGCCGTGGACTTCAACCCTGCGCTGGTGGCCCGGGCCCGGGCCGCGGGGCTGCCCGTGCGCTACGGCGACGCCACGGACCCGGAGTTCCTCGCCCACCTGCCACTGGACCGGCTGGAGTGGGTGATCGCCGCCCTGCCCCACTACGAGACCGGCCTCACCCACGAGGATCCACGGCAGGTACTGCTGGCAACGCTCAAGGCCCAGGACTACCGCGGCAAGGTGGCCCTGTGCACCTATGACCCGACGGAGGCGGATACCCTGCGCGCATCCGGCGCCACGGTGGTGTTCAGCCCGCATGCGGACGCGGCGGCCTGCGCGGCGACCTTCGTGCTCGGGGAGGATGCGCCGCCGGACGCGGTTACCGCGGTCGAACGCCAGGCCCGGCGGCGTTAGCCCTGGGCTGCGCGGCAGCAGAAGCCCGGCCGCCCCGGCCCGAGGTGGTTCCCCCGAGCCCCGTCGCGCGCCCCCGCGCATACCGCTATACTGGCAACGCGCCCCACGCGGAGGCATCGCCAGATGCGTTACAGCTGTCACAAGGCCACCGCTTTCGCCTTCCTCCTCGCCGCCGGCACGGCCCTCGGGCAGGACGGCCGCGCCCCCACCTGTGATGACCTCGCCTGGTCCTCCGCCGCCCTCGCCGCGAATCCGGACATCGGCCTGCTCTGCCAGGGCGTCTACGTGAAGGGTGACACCTACTATGCCAAGGCGACGATCCGTATCACCCGGGTCGACGGCCAGCGCGTTACCTTCGTGCCCTACCGGCGCGACGGCAGCCTGGGCAAGGCGCGCAGCGTGTCCCTGGGGCGGGACTGGAAGGTCATGATAAACGGCGAGGCGCTCACGGCGAGCAACCTGGTGAAGGGCCAGGAGCTGACCGTCTTTATCCCCCAGGACCGCTTCGCGATCAGCATCGGCGGCCCGGATGCGGGGAAACTGCTGCCGATCGAGTAGCCCCGGGGCAGCGGCTCAGGCCCGACGCCGCAGCCTGAGGCGACGCAGCCGCGCCCGCAGCTGGCGCAGGTCGCCGTCGGTGCCGGGGCGGTAGAGCAGCGTCGTGAAGTCCTCTGCGAGGGCATCGAGTTCCGCTCCCGAGCCGGGGAAAGCCCTGCGTGCTCTCGCCAGCGCCGCCGCCGGGCTGTCCCCGGCGTACACCGGCAGGCCCCGCGCGACCAGCCGTCGCCGCAGCCGTCCCCAGGCCCGGGCCACCGGGTCGCGCCGGGGGCCCGCGCGCACCAGCAGAGACAGCGCCACGGCGGCGAGCACGACCCCGAAGGCACCCAGCAGCACGGCGATGAAGCGCGTGGCGTCGATGCGGCCGAGCCACTCCCCGAGCAGTTCTACCTGCCGCTGTGAATCGAAGCCGACTACCCAGGATTGCCAGCGGTAGGTCAGCGCGTCGTAGCGCAGGCGCAGGGCGTTCACCCAGTTGACGCCGCGGTAGCGCAGCGGCGACAGCGGCGAGTCGGCGAGGAAGCTGCCCTCGGCCTGCACCGCTGTTTCCAGGCCGAACTCCACGCGGGCGGGGGACACCGCCGCGGTCGGGTCGACGCGCACCCAGCCCCGGCCCGCCAGCCACACCTCGTTCCAGGCGTGAGCATCGAACTGGTGAACGATCACCGTGCCGTTCATCGGGTTGATCTCGCCGCCCTGGTACCCGGCGACGACACGCGCCGGCACGCCGGCAGCGCGCATGAGCACGGCAAAGGCATTGGCATAATGCTCGCAGAAACCCGCCCGGGTGGCGAAGAGGAAGTCGTCCACCGGCTCCTCGCCGAGCAGCGGTGGCTGCAGCGTGTAGCGGAAGGGTTGCTCACGGAACAGTTCGAGCACCCGGCCGATATAGGCTTCGTCACTGTCCACCGAGGCACGCAGCTCGGCCGCGAGGGCGCGGCTCTGCGGGTTGCCGCCTTCGGGCAGGCGTGTCTCCAGGCGCCGCCGCCAGGGGTCGAGTTCGAGGCCGATCACCGCCTGCGGCCAGCTGCGCACCGAGTAGCGGCGCTCGCTCTCAAGCACAGCGGGCGAGTAAAGCGTGTAATCCGCGAGCGCCATGACGCCGCCGCCCCGCGGCTGGGCGAAGCGCAGGGCGTAGAGCCAGTTCTGCTGCGTCGGCTCGATGATCACGCTGTAGTCCAGGGCCGCTCCCACGGTCTTCACCGGGCCCGGGCGACGCTGCGACGGCGGCGCCTCGAAGAAGCGCAGGCTGCGCCAGGTGTCGCCCTCGAGAACGCTCATGACCAGGCCGCGCCAGTAGAGCTCGGCGGCGCGCGGCACCTCGCCCTCGAAGCTGGCGCGGAAGGCCACGTCCGTGGACTGGGTCAGCCGCGCCACGTCGCCCGGGCGCAGAAAGTCGCTCATGCCCGTCTGTGCCGCGTGCGCGCGGATCGGCACGTTCCACAGCGGACCGATCCGCGGAAACAGGAAGAACAGCACCAGCATGAGCGGGAAGGCCTGTGCGAGCATCACACCGGCGACCCGCAGCGGCGCGAGCTCGAAGCCTTCACCGGTGCGGTGAAGCGCGACGAGGGCCGTGGTCAGCAGCCAGGCGACGACCGCGGCGTAGAGCACGACGAGCAGGTCCTGGCTGAACAGGAACTCCGTGATCAGCAGGAAGAAACCGAGGAAGATGAGCACATAGGCATCCTTGCGGGACACCGATTCCACCAGCTTCAGCGCGTAGGCCGCGAGCAGCAGCGCCACGGTCGGCTCGAGGCCGATGAGGCTGCCGTAGCTCCAGCCGATGCCCGCCATCGCCGCGCCGATGAGCACCAGCTTCAACCAGCGCGCCGGTGCGGCGAGACGGTCGCGGTACAGCTGTACACGCCAGGCGAAGGCGGCGAGGTAGACCACCAGCAGCCAGGCGGGTACGCGCAGGGCGTGCGGCGCCAGCAGGAGCACCTGGCAGAGGATGATCCAGGCGAGCGCGTTGCGCGGTATCTGCTGGGCCGCCTTCATGAGTCACTCCCCGCCCAGTCACCCCGCAGCGGCGGCGCGAAATGACCGAGGGCCCGGAGCACCCGGTCGCGCTGGCCGTCGCCGGCGCCGGCCGCGAGCTGGTTCCCCGGCAGCCGCAGGCCGAAGCGCCGCCCGCGACGGTGCAGGTCCAGGCACTGCTGGCAGAGGAAGGACAGGCGCCGTTCCGTGTCGGCGCCGGGAAAGGCCTCCCAGTCGAGCCAGTCGAGGGACGCGGCTGCATCCGCGTACTGCTTGCTCTGCAGCGACTGGCCGCGCGCCAGCCCCTTCCAGTACACCTGGCGCAGCCGGTCTCCCGGGCGGTAGTCGCGCAGGCCGAAGAACTCGTCTTCCCCGGGCCGCGGCGAGGGCCGGCCGCGGGGCTGGGCGCTGTCAGCGCCGCGCGGCTCCGGGTACGGCCGGGGCCGCGGGTAGGCCAGCCCGACCAGGTCGAGATCCACCCAGGTCCAGCAGCGCAGCAGGCCGAGCGGGTAGCTGCTTTCCACCCGCAGGCGCCCGGGTCGGAACGGACCCCGCTCCGCCGCTTCCCGGTAGAGCGTGACTGTCGTCGCCCGCTCCGGCGACACGCTCGCACTGGCCGCCTGCGGATCGTCCTCGAAGCCGAGCCAGAGCGCGTGGTGCCCGCGCCGGTTCGCGCAGGCGAGGCCGATGGTGAAGGGCACGGTCTGACCCGGGAAACCCTCGCCGGCGCGAAGTGCGCGCAGCGTGAGTCCGGACAGGTTGGCATAGCTGTGCAGCACGGCCACCACGAACAGGGTGGCGAGCAGGAAGGTGAGCGCATAGCTCATGTTGTTCTGGTAGTTGATCGCCGCGACGAGCATGACCAGCAGGCAGGCAAAGAAGAAGACACCCGCCCGGGAGGGAAAGATGAAAATCCGCCGCTGGTCGAGGGTAACGCTGCGCGCCGGCGGGATACGCCGGGCCAGCCAGCGCCGGAAACGGGCACGGAGCCGCTCGCGCAGACCGGGTGCCCCGGCCCGCTCAGCCAGCGACCACATCGACCTCGCGCTGGAGCAGCGCCACCAGGGCCCGGCCGTCGCCGCCGAAACTGTCTGCGGCGATCACGCGGTGGGCAGCCACCGGCTCGAGCACCGCCTGCAGATCCTCCGGTAGCACGTGGTCGCGGCCGTGCATCACCGCCCAGGTCTTGCCGGCGGCCAGGAGTGCAAGCGCGCCGCGGGGCGACAGGCCCACGACGAATTCGCCGGGCTCGCGGGTTCGCGCCACCAGGCGCTGCAGGTAATCGAGCAGTGCGGGGGAGCAATGCACCGCGTCCACCGCGGCGCGCACCGACGCCAGCTCCGCCGGGCCCATGCGCTGGCGCAGCCCCGCTCCCTCGCGATCGGTGCCGCCGCGACGGAACAGCTCGCGCTCCGCGACCGGGTCCGGATAGCCAAGCTCGATCCGCATGAGGAACCGGTCGAGCTGCGACTCGGGCAGCGGGTAGGTCCCGGACTGCTCAAGGGGGTTCTGCGTGGCGATGACGAAGAACGGCTCCGGCAGCGGGCGCGTCTCCCCTTCCACGGTGACCTGGTGCTCGGCCATGGCCTCGAGCAGCGCGCTCTGCGTGCGCGGCGTACTACGGTTGATCTCGTCGGCGAGCAGCACCTGCGTGAACACGGGGCCGGCGTGGAAGCGGAAGCTGTTGTCCTCGGGCTGATAGATGGCGACGCCGAGGATGTCGGCCGGCAACAGGTCGCTCGTGAACTGCACCCGGTTGTAGGACAGGCCGAGCACGCTGGCGAGGGCGTGGGACAGGGTGGTCTTGCCCATGCCCGGCAGGTCCTCGATGAGCAGGTGACCGCGCGAGAGGAGGCAGCAGAGCGCGAGGCGGACCTGGGGCTCCTTGCCGAGGAGCACCGTGGCAATCTCGTCGACCGCCGCGTCGATGGCCCCCTGGAGCCCGCTCCTGCTCATAGTGCCCCCGCGGCGGCCAGCCCGCGGGCGAGGTCCGCCTCGAGGTCCGCCACGTCCTCGAGGCCAACGGCCACGCGCACCAGGTTCTCGCTGATGCCGGCGCGGGCGCGCTCGTCCGCCGTGAGCCGGCCATGGGTCGTCGTGGCCGGATGCACGATGGTGGTCTTGGCGTCGCCGAGGTTGGCCGTCAGCGACATGACCCGGGTCGCATCGATACAGCGCCAGGCTGCCTCGCGGCCCCCGCGGACGCGGAAGGACAGCACGCCGCCGAAGGCACTCTGCTGGCGGGCCGCCAGCTCGTGGCCGGGGTGATCCGGAAGGCCGGCGTAGAACACCCGCTCCACGGCCGGCTGCGCCTGCAGCCAGCGCGCAAGACGTCCGGCGCTCTCACTGTGGGCCTGCATCCGCAGCGCGAGGGTCTCCAGCCCCTTGAGGAACACCCAGGCGTTGAAGGGGCTCATCGTGGGGCCACAGGTGCGCAGGTAGGCCCGCAGTTCATCCATGTACCCGGCCGCGCCGACGGCGGCACCGCCGAGACAGCGGCCCTGGCCGTCGAGGTACTTGGTGGCACTGTGGATGACGATATCGGCCCCGAGGGCGAGGGGCCGCTGCAGCGCCGGGGTGCAGAAGCAGTTGTCCACCACCAGGAGCGCCCCGGCGTCGCGCGCGAGGGTGGCCATGGCAGCGATATCAGCGACCTCGCACAACGGGTTCGAAGGCGTTTCCAGGTAGAGCAGCCGCGTCGTCGGCCGCAGCGCGCCGCGCCAGGCCGCCGGGTCCGCCAGGGGCACGAAGCTGGTCTCGATGCCGAAGCGCGCGAGGTATTTGCCGAAGAGCCCCGCGGTAGCGCCGAACACGTCGCGGGAGCAGATCACGTGATCGCCGCTTTTCAGGAGCGCGACGCAGACAGCGAAGATCGCCGCCATGCCCGAGGCCGTGGCCACCGCCGCGTCACCCTCTTCCAGCGCCGCCAGCCGTTCCTCGAAGGCGCGCACCGTGGGGTTCGTATAGCGCGAGTAGACGTTGCCGGGGCTGTCACCGGAAAAGCGTGCGGCGGCCTCGGCACAGGAGGCGAAGATGTAGCTGGAGGTGGTGTAGATCGGCTCACCGTGCTCCCCCTCGGGGCCGCGGGCGATACCGGCGCGCACAGCGCGGGTGGCCGGTCCGAGGCCGCGCAGGAACTCGCTGTCGTCGTCAGTCATCGGCGTTTCTGCCCTAGCGGTCGTTGTAGATGCCGACGACGGCACCGTGCGCCCGCTCGCGCGCAGCACCACTGGCCTTGGCAGCGTCGTTGCGGGCGGCACTCAGGTCTTTCAGGTAGCGCTCGTCCACGTCCCCGGTGATGTAGGCGCCGTCGAACACCGAACAATCGAACCCGTCCACGGCGGGGTTTCCCTCCGCGGAGCAGCGAATCAGGTCGTCGAGGTCCTGGTACACCAGGCGGTCAGCGCCGATGGCGGCGCAGATCTCCTCGACGCTGCGGCCGTGGGCGATGAGTTCCTCGGCTGCCGGCATGTCGATGCCGTAGACGTTCGGGTAGCGCACCGGCGGTGCCGCCGAGGCGAGATAGACCTTGGCGGCACCGGCATCGCGGGCCATCTCGATGATCTCCCGGGAGGTGGTGCCGCGAACGATCGAGTCGTCCACCAGCAGGACGTTCTTGCCCTCGAACTCCAGCCGGATCGGGTTCAGCTTCTGGCGCACCGATTTCTTGCGCTGGCTCTGTCCGGGCATGATGAAGGTGCGGCCGATGTAGCGGTTCTTCATGAAGCCCTCGCGGAACTTGAGCCCCAGGTCGTGGGCGAGGGACTGGCCTGCCGTACGGCTCGTATCCGGGATCGGTATGACCACGTCGATGTCATGCTCCGGCCACTCGCGCAGAATCTTCCGCGCCAGCGTCGAGCCGGCGCGCATCCGCGTCTTGTAGACGGAGATCTCGTCCATCATGCTGTCGGGCCGGGCGAAGTACACGTGCTCGAAGATGCAGGGGCGCAGCCGCGGGTTCTCGGCGCATTGCCGGCGGTGCAGCTGGCCGGCCGCATCGATGAACACCGCTTCACCGGGCGCGACATCGCCGGCGAGCGTGTAGCCAAGCACGTCCAGGGCCACACTCTCGGACGCGACCATGTAATCACGGCCCCGGGGGCCGTCGCGGTAGCCGTAGACCAGGGGACGGATGCCATTCGGGTCGCGGAAGGCGAGCAGACCGTGGTTCACAATCACCGCCACCGCCGCGTAGCCGCCGCGGCAGCGGTGGTGCACGGCGGCAACCGCGGCAAAAATGTCCTCGGGCTTCGGCTGCAGCTTGCCGAGGCGCTGGAGTTCGTAGGCCAGCACGTTGAGCAGCACCTCCGAGTCCGAGTCCGTGTTCAGGTGCCGGAGCTCACTGTCGAAGAGCGCCTGGCCCAGCTCCGCCGAATTCGTCAGGTTGCCATTGTGGGCCAGGGCGATGCCGTAGGGTGAGTTCACGTAGAAAGGCTGCGCGAGGGCAGGCCCGGAACTGCCGGCGGTCGGGTAGCGCGTGTGGCCGAGACCGATGGCACCCTCGAGGCGTGCCATGTGCTCCTGGCGGAACACGTCGCGCACCAGCCCTTCGCTCTTGCGCTGGTGGAAGCGGCCACTGCTGCAGGTCATGATGCCCGCGGCGTCCTGGCCGCGGTGCTGCAGCACCGTCAGCGCATCATAGATATCCGGGGCAACATCCACCGTCCCGCTGCCCACGATTCCCACCAGGCCACACATTGCTCAGGCTCCCCTATTCCGTCAGGTGGCCAGCGCGGGGAGGCGCCCCGCTCCGACCTCATCAAAAGCGCGCAGGCTCCAGTCGAGCAGCGGGTCCAGGTAGGGGACCAGCTGGGACCGGTGCAGCCACTGCTGCTCCGCAGGCGGCACGAGCTGTCGCAGCAGGAAAAGCAGCACGATGACGATCAGCAATCCGCGCAGCATACCGAAGACACTGCCCAGGATGCGATCGAGCAGACCCAGCCCCGAGGCGCGCACCAGGCGCGCGAACAGGCGGGCGGCCAGCCCCGCCAGCAGCACCGCCGCCACGAAGACGAGGGTCCAGGCAACGATGTAGCGCCCCGTGGGATTCTCGATAATTCCCGCCAGGACACTGGACAGGCGGGTGGCAAGAAGGTTGGCGAGCACGAAAGCGAGGATCCAGCCCGCGAGAGACAGGGCCTCGCGGGAGAAACCCCGCCAGAGGCTGACCAGGGCGGAGAGCGCGATGATCACGACCACGAGCCAGTCGAAACCGTTGAGGGCGGTGAGGTCGGGCCAGTGGTTCAGCATGTGCCGCCCCCCGGGGGCTTTCCGGTGCTTCGCGCATTCCCGGGGCCGGTACGGCTACGCGCCACCACCCGGCCCGGCAGGCTGCGGTGAGGCGCGGTTTCCCGGGGAGCAGGCCGTTCACGGCACATAGCGCGATACCAGCGATTGCACGCCGTAGCGGGCGTCGACACGCGCCTTGATCGGGCCGAGCTGACCGCGCTCGAACTTGGGACCCACGTACACCCGGTAGAGCGTGACGCCGTCCCGGCGCAGGGGCTCGTAGAAGGCCTTCTCACCGTTCTCGATGAGCTCGTCACGGAGCTTGCGCGCCTTTTCCACGCGGCTCACGGTGGCCACCTGCAGAACCCAGGCGACCGGCAACCCATCCTCATCGAAGGCGGCGATTTCGGGCGCCTGCTCCCGTGTCGGGTAAGGCTCCCCGGTACTCGGCTGCGGCACCGGGGCGGGATCGGCTGCCGCCTCCCCCGCAGCCGCCCCGGCGTCGGATGGCCCGCCGGGCGCGTTCCCGTCCGGCAGCGTCACGTCCGGCTGCGCCGCAAGAGGCTTTCGGGGCGGCGAACCGCGCAGGCCTTCATCGCCGGGGGGCGGCAGAGGGTCACGGTTGACCACCGGCGGCGGCGGCGCCATGACCCCCTCGCGCAGCCGCGCCTCCTCCGGCGCGACAAAGATGATCGGCCAGAAGACAATACCCAGCGCAAGCAGGATCAGCGCGCCGACGAGACGCTGTTTGAGCACATTATCCACGGGCGCAGGCAGGCTCCTCGGTGCCGGGATTCGCGAGCTGCGGCATTATACCTGCTACGGTAAAAAAGGACCCGAAGACCACGCCCCGCGCGCCCCCGGCCACGGGGGGCGCGAGTAGCCGCCAGCCGGCGTCGAGGTCCGGGGCGCGGTGCACGGCGGCGATCCCTGCCGCGCTCGCCAGCGCCGCAAGACGGTCCACCGGGGCGGCCCGGGCATTACCGGGCAGGCCGCAAACAACCAGGCTGTCGAGCTGGCGGGCAAGGGCGGCGAAGATACCGGCGAGATCCTTGTCGTCCATGATCGCGCAAAGGCCGTGAGTCGTCGCGGCGGGCGCGTGGCCGAGGGCGGCGGCCAGGCCATCGGCCGCGTCCGGGTTGTGGGCGACATCGAGCCATAACTCGCCACTCCCGAACCACCGCCGCTCGCGGCGACCGGGCACGACGAGGTCACGCAGCGCCCTCTCCACGGCACCGGGAGCGAGGGGCAGCAACTGGTCCATGGCGCAGATGGCTGCGGCGACGTTGGCGGGCTCCAGCGCGTCCGGCAGCGGGAGGGCGAAGCGTCGCGCACTCGCGCCGGTCACGGTCAGCTCCCCGGCCGTGGACGCCCACGTCCACTCGCGGCCGGCGCGCAGCGGACGGGCCCCCGCGGCGGCAAGGGCCGTTTCCAGCGTTGCAGGATAGGCACGCTCGGCAAGCACGACGGCCTGGCCGCGGCGGGCAATACCTGCCTTCTCGATGGCGATCGCCTCCACCGTGTCGCCGAGCCACTCGCGATGGTCGAGGCCGATGCGCGTCACCACCGCAACATCGGCGTCGAGGATATTGGTGGCATCGAGGCGTCCGCCCAGGCCGACCTCGAGCACGGCGAGGTCGACCCGCGCCTCCCGGAACAGCCAGAGGGCCGCGAGCGTGGCGGTCTCGAAATAGCTCAGGCTGATAGCGCCGCGCGCAACCTCGATCGCCTCGAACGCGCGGACGATGGCGCCATCGGCCGCCGGCGTGCCATCGAGGGTGATGCGTTCGTTGAAGCGCAGGAGGTGCGGCGAGGTGTAGGCACCCACGCGGCGTCCCGAAGCCACCGCGAGTGAAGCAGCGCAACAGGTGACCGTGCCTTTGCCGTTGGTGCCTGCCACGGTGAGCACCGGGGCGGGAAAGGGCCGCAGCCCCAGGCGGTCGGCGACGGCACCCACGCGGCGGAGGCCGAGGTCGATCTCCCGCGGGTGACGCCGCTCGAGGCGCGCGAGCCAGCCGGCGAGGTCCGACGGCTCAGCCATCACCGCGCCGGGGTGCCTCCTCGTCCTCGTCTTCCCGCAGGTCAGCGGCGTCCGCGGAGCTGTCCGTATCGTCGTCGGCGCTGGAGGCTTCGGGGGCCTGCTCACCGGCACTCTCGCTGCCGTCGTCGGCGGCACCGGTATCATCGCCGGCGTCGGCGTCGGCGTCGCCGGCCTCACCCGGCGGGACAGCACCGACGGCTTCCCCCGGCGCTTCCGCCATGGGGCCCTGTTCCTCGTCCTGCCCGGGCTGCGGCTCGCCGAGGAACTTCGCCAGCAGCCGGGCAATGGTGTCACGCAAATCGGCGCGGTCGACGATCATGTCGATGGCACCATGCTCGAGGAGGAACTCGCTGCGCTGGAAGCCCTTGGGCAGTTTCTGCCGAATGGTCTGCTCGATGATGTTCGGACCGGCGAAGCCGGCACGCGCATCGGGCTCGGCGATATTGAGGTCACCGAGCAGCGCCAGCGACGCGGAGACTCCGCCGTAGATCGGATCCGTGAGCACGGAAATGTAGGGCACGCCCGAGCCATGGAGCCGCTCGATGACCGCGCTGGTCTTGGCCATCTGCATGAGGGAGATGAGCGCCTCCTGCATGCGCGCGCCGCCGGAGGCGGAGAAACACACGAGGGGAATCCGTTCCTCCAGGGCCTGCTGGGCGGCGCGGGTGAATTTCTCGCCGACCGCATAGCCCATGGAGCCTCCGTGGAAGTTGAACTCGAAGGCCAGGGCGATCACCGGCTGGCCATGGAGAGCGCCCTTCATGGCCACCAGGGCATCGCGCTCACCGGTGGACTTCTGCGCACCGGCCAGGCGGTCCCGGTAGCGCTTCTTGTCGCGGAACTTGAGCCGGTCCACGGGCTCGATGTCGCCGAAGATCTCTTCCCGGCCATCCTCGTCGAGAAAGAGGTCGAGGCGCCGGCGCGCACCGATGCGCATGTGGTGGCCACACTTCGGGCACACCTGCTGATTGCGCTCAAGGTCCGGAATGTAGAGCACGGAGTCGCACTTGATACACTTCTTCCACAGCCCTTCGGGCACCGTTGCGCGGCGCGTTCCCCCGGTGCTGCTCTTCACGCCGGAAGGCAGAATCTTGTCAATCCAGCTCATGGCTCCCCCTGTTTTCGGCGGGCATTATACGTTCCGCGCCCGGTCAGGCCGCAACCGCGGCATCGATGCCGCTGCGGATCTCCGCCACGAGCGCGACGACCCGCTCCCGCGCGGCATCTGCACTGAGCCCGGCGTCCACCGCCTGTGCATAGCAGTCGACGAGCGCCGAACCGACCACGACGCCGTCGGCACTCCCCGCGACCGCGGCCGCGGATGCCGCATCCTTGATGCCGAAGCCGACACACACCGGCAGTCCCGAATGCCGGCGGATGGCCGCCAGGTGGTTGCCGACATCCGCCACATCAAGGTTGCCGGCACCGGTGACGCCCTTGAGGGAAACGTAGTAGACAAAACCGCTGGCTTCCCGGGTGATGAGGTCGATGCGCGCCTCCGGTGTGGTGGGCGCCACCAGGAAGATGTTGTCCATGCCCACGCGCTTGAGCTCACGGTTCACCCGCGCCACCTCCTCCGGGGGAATGTCGACAGTCAGCAGCCCGTCGACCCCGGCCCCGGACGCGGCGTCGGCAAACGCGTCATAGCCCATGTGCTCGACGGGGTTGGCGTAGCCCATGAGCAACAGCGGGGTGTCCGGATCGCCGCGGCGGAACTCGCGAACCATGTCCAGGACCGCGCGCAGGCGGGTGCCGCACGCGAGGGAGCGCTCGTGGGCGCGCTGGATCACCGGCCCTTCGGCCATGGGGTCCGAGAACGGCACGCCGAGCTCGAGAATGTCGGCACCGGCATCAACCAGGGCGTGGAGCAGCGGGACAGTCGCTGCGGGCTCCGGATCACCGGCGACCACATAGGGCACCAGGGCCTTGCGACCGGCGGCCGCAAGCTGCCGGAAACGCTCGGCAATACGACTCATGAAACCTCCTAGAGCTCGATCCCGTCGAGGCGGGCGACCGTGAGAATATCCTTGTCACCCCGGCCGGAGAGATTGACGACGATGTGCTGGTCCGGGCGCATGGTCGCCGCGAGTTTCTCCGCGTAGGCAAGCGCGTGGGCTGTCTCCAGCGCCGGCATGATGCCCTCGGTGCGGGTCACGCGGTGGAAACTCGCCAGCGCCTCGTCGTCGTCGACGGCCACGTAGTTCACCCGGCCGATGTCCTTCAGCCAGGCGTGCTCCGGGCCGACGCCCGGATAGTCGAGGCCCGCCGAGATGGAATGGGTCTCGGTGATCTGCCCGTCGTCGTCCTGCATGAGGTAGGTGCGGTTGCCATGCAGCACTCCCGGCGTCCCGGCAGAGAGCGGCGCCGCGTGACGGCCGGTGGCGAGGCCCTCCCCACCGGCCTCGACGCCGTACATGGCCACGCCCTCATCGCGCAGGAAGGGGTGGAACAGGCCGATAGCGTTGGAACCGCCGCCCACGCAGGCCACCAGCGCATCCGGTAGCCGCCCGGCCTGGGCGAGGCACTGGGCCCGGGCCTCGCGGCCGATAACGCTCTGGAAATCCCGTACCAGCATCGGGTAAGGATGCGGGCCGGCAACGGTGCCGATGATGTAGAACGTATCATCGACGTTGGTCACCCAGTCACGCATGGCTTCGTTCATCGCGTCCTTGAGGGTCCGGGAGCCGGAGGTCACCGGCACTACCGTCGCCCCGAGGAGCTTCATGCGGTAGACGTTGAGCGACTGGCGTTCGACGTCCTCGGCGCCCATGAATACGTGGCATTCGAGACCGAGGCGCGCCGCGATCGTCGCGCTGGCCACGCCGTGCTGGCCGGCGCCGGTCTCGGCGATCACCCGGGGCTTGCCCATGTGCTTGGCAAGAAGCGCCTGGCCCACGGTGTTGTTCACCTTGTGCGCGCCGGTGTGGTTGAGGTCCTCGCGCTTGAAACAGATGCGCGCACCGCCGATCTCGTCGGAGAGGCGCCGCGCCTCGTAGAGGGGCGAGGGCCGGCCGACATAGTGGGCGAGATCGTCATCCAGCTCGCGCTGGAAGGCCGGGTCCGCAGACAGCTCCCGGTAGACGCGGTCCAGGTCCGCCAGTGCGGACATCAGCGTCTCGGAGACAAAGCGGCCGCCGTAGTCGCCGAAGCGACCGTCGGCATCCGGCACCGTGTTCATGAGTTGGGGGTCGAGCTTGATGGTCATGGATTGCTGCTCCCGCTTTGCCGCTTGTTTCCACGCTTGCTTTCACGCTGGCTTGTACGCCTGCTGTCCGCCTCTCGCACCGCTGCCACGAAGGCAGCAATACGCGCGGCATCCTTGACACCGGGCGACACCTCCACGCCCCCGCTGACGTCCACCGCCGCGGGGCCGACCCGGGTGATCGCCTCGCCGACGTTCTCCGGCCTCAGCCCGCCGGCCAGCACCAGCCGGGACCGAAGCGCCGCCGGCGTCCGGTGCCAGTCGAAGGTCTCCCCGGTACCGCCGGGCACACCCGGCCGGTAGCTGTCCAGGAGAATGCCGCTGGCCGCGGCATAACGGGCCGCCACTTCCTCTACCGGCAGGCCGGGCGCCATGCGCAACGCCTTGAGGAACGGGCGCTCGAAGCAGGCGCAGGTGCCCGGGTCCTCGTTCCCGTGAAACTGGAGCAGCCCCACCGGCACCGCCGCCAGTACCTCGCGGACCCGTTCCTGGGGCGCATCGACGAAGAGTGCCACCACCGTCACCAGCGGCCCCGCGGCGCGAGCGACCGCGGCCGCCTGCGCCGGCGTCACGGCTCGCGGGCTCGCAGGGTGGAAAACGAGACCGATGGCATCCACACCGGCCGCCGTGGCTGCCGCTGCGTCCTCCGGGCGGGTAATGCCGCAGACCTTGATGCGTGTCCTTGTCACCATCGTCCTGCCCGCCTCCTGGCCGAGGCGCGAATGATAGCAGAAGGCGCCGGCGGGTGGCCTCAACCCGGGAACAAAAACGGTCGCGGCGGCGCCGCCAGGGCGAAGCGTCCCGGGTAGCTCACAGCCACGAGATACAGACCGTCGGGGGGTGCCGTCTCGGCACCCTGGCGCCGATCCCGGCAGGCGAGAAGCCGTCCGAGCCATTCCGCATCGCGCTCGCCCGTACCGATGGCAAGCAGCGCGCCCGCGATGTTGCGCACCATGTGATGCAGGAAGGCATTTGCGGTGATATCGACGCAGACGAGCGGCCCCGAGCGGGTCACGCTGATCGTATCCACCCGCCGCCAGGGTGTACTGGACTGGCAACTCGCCGCACGAAAACTGCTGAAGTCCTGCTCACCGATCAGCAACTGCGCCGCGCCATGCATGCGACCGGCGTCGAGGGTCCCCCGGCGCCAGGTGACGAGGCCGCGGTAGAGCGCCGGCGCCACGGCCGTGTCGGTGACGAGATAGCGATAGCGACGCGCGGTCGCACTGTGCCGGGCGTGAAAGTCCTCCGGCACCGCCTGGGCGTGAAGCACTCTCACGGTGTCAGGCAGGTTGGCATTGCTGCCGAGCACCCAGGCCTTGGGACTTCGCCCGGCCGGGTCGTCGAAATGGACCCACTGGCCCGTGGCGTGGACGCCGGTATCGGTGCGCCCGGCGCAGTGGGTGCGCACCGGACCCGCAGCCACGGTCGCGAGGGCTTCCTCGAGCGCATCCTGCACGCTCGCCGCATGGGGCTGGGACTGCCAGCCGCAGAAGGCGCGGCCGTCGTACTCGACCAGCAGCGCCACCCGGGTGCCGGGAGGGTGCGGGGTAGCTGAGAAACGGGCGGCTGGCGCGGGCGCGTCAGCCAAGGCCGGCCAGCAGGGTGTTCGCCTCTTGCCGCTGCTCGGAGTTCCCGCTGCGGGCTACTTCCTCGAGGATCGAGCGAGCGCCCTCCTCGTCGCCCATGTCGAGGTAGGCCCGGGCGAGGTCCAGGCGGGTGGCCATCTGGTCACCCTCTTCTGCGAACACCAGTTCCTCGTCGCCTTCGCTACCGGCACCTTCAGCAGTCGCCCCGGCAGCGCCCCCCTCCACCGGCGGCGGCGCCCCGAAGTCGACCGCTTCCCCGGCCTCTACCGGGTCACTGACCGGCTCTTCGAGCTCGAGATCGAGGTCCAGATCCAGTTCCTCCCCGGCCACATCGGCCGGCGGCTCCTCCTCGATGTACAGGCCCTCGAGGTCGGACAGGGCATCCTCCTCAGCGTCGCCCGCCAGCCCGGCGTCATCGGCGGCATAGTCTGCCGAGGGCCCTGCGGACGATACCGGCCGGGGGCGTTCGGGCTCAGGTTCAGGCTCAGGCTCAGGCTCAGGTTCGGGTTCCGGTTCAGGCTCGGGCTCGGGCTCGGGCTCGGGTTCAGGCTCGGGTTCAGGCTCGGGCTCCGGTTCAGGCTCCGGTTCAGGCTCGGCCGAAGCTGTCGAGACCGGCGCCGCTCCACCGACGATGCGCTCCCCCCGGGCGATGGCCTCGGCGTCGCCCTGCTCGCGCAGCGCCTCGAGTTGCTCCCCCGCCTTGTCGGCCTCGCCCATGTCGGTGTAGAGCTCGAGAAGCTTGAGGCGGAAAGCACTGTTCCCGGGCTCGCTGCGGATGGCCGTGGTCAGAAGTTCCGCGGCCTGAAGGTAGCGCCCGTAGGCAATGTAGATGTCGGCCTCGGCGAGCGCATCCCCGCCATCGGCATCGTCGATGTAGTCGTCATAGCGGCGCTCGCCGTAACCGCGCTCGGCCACGTCGCGGCGCGCAGGCTCGTCGGCTGCCTCGGACGCTTGCGCCGCCGCAGCATCTTCCACGGCCTCCTCGCGCAGGGTGACACCAGCGAACACGTCGTCGGCCGCGCCTGCCGACGCCGGGGCGGATGCCGGCGCCGCCGCGCGGGCCGGCGCGGCGTCGGCCCGGCCCGGAGCCCCCCGCCCGCGGATGCGGCGCAGCCCGAGCACTGCCAGGAGCCCGAGCACGACCGCACCGGCAAGACCATAAAGCCAGGGCATGAAACCACCCGTTTCAGGAGCCGCAGGGGCCGGCGCCGGTGCAGCGGACCGGGCACGGGCGGCCGCCGCCTCGGCCGCGGCGCTTTCGGCACTTTCGGCGCTTTCCCGCGCCTCGCGCAGGGCCGCCTCCAGGCGGGCGATCTCCTGGTCCTTGAGGGAGACGGTGGCCTCGAGGGCATCGAGCCGCTCGGTCATGGCGGCGAGCTGTGCAGCGAGTTCCCCCTCCAGGGCCGGAGGCGCCGCGGCCGGAGCCGCGGGCGCCGGTGTGCTCTCTGCAGGCGGCGTGCTCTCTGCAGGTGGTGTGGCCTCTGCCGGCGCGCGGGCCTCTGCCGCAGGTCCGCCATCGGCCGCCTCCACGTCACCCGCGCCGCGCTCGGGCCCGGCTCCCGACACGGTCGCAGCGTCCGCCGGGGGCGGCGCCCCCCCGGAAGCGTCGCCCGCGGAAATGCGCAGCGTCGCCGCGGCAGTGACACCCGGCGTCTGCCCCCGGGCGGACTGCCACGCACGGTTCTGTGCCTGTACCTCCGCGAGCGCATCGGCCAGGTCTTCGGAACTGATATCGGCGGCGCTCGGCAGGTAAATGATGTAACCCGCCTTGATCTGGTTGATATTGCCACCGATGAAGGCCTCGGGGTTGAGGCGCTGGATGTCCAGCATGGCCTGTTGCACGCTCGCCCCCTCGGGACGTGCGCGGCTGGCAATCTGCCAGAGCGTTTCGTCACGTTTGACCAAGTAGCGGCTGCCCGGCCGGGGGCTGTCGGCCGTCGCTTCGGAGAAAGGGCGCGCCGGCATCTCCCCGGGGGCGAGGTCGCTGTCGCGGACCTGCACCCGGTCGCCGCGCTCCGCGGCCATGTCCCGCTGCGCCGGGGCGGCCTCCCCGGCCGCCTCACTGCCCTCGGTCTCGGCCACGCGCTCGCTCGCCGACACCGTGAGCATCTCGTCGCGAAACGCCGGCGGGTCGACGAGCACCGTGTACTCGCGCAGCAAACGACCCGACGGCCAGCGCGCCTCGATAATGAGGTCGAGGAAAGGCTCCACCACCGGATCCTGCGTGGTCAGGCGAATGGTTCCACGGCCCGTTGCGTCATCGACATTGACGGTGAATTCGATGCTGGTCAGGAAGTAGTCGCGATCCACGCCGAGGCGATCGAAGTCCTCGACAGCCGCCAGGCGGATGCGAATATCGTCGGTCGTGAGGCCGCGGGTGTCGAGGAGCGAGACTTCCGCGTCGAGCGGCTCGTTGAGGAATGAGTTGAGCGACATCTCGCCGAGGCCCAGCGCTGCCGCCTGTCCCGCGTGCAACAGCCCCCCGGCAAGGAGCACAGCCGTTGCCTGAACCCGTTTAGCCATAGCGCTGCCTTGTTATGGTCCTGAACCCCGCGGCGCTGCCGCGCCCCTCTTCTGACATCAAAATGCCATGCATCCCAATGACTTGCAATGCATTATGCATTTTTTACTAAACGTGTTGCCGGCTACCCGCTCCGGCGTCACCGGGCGCACTCACCCGCTGTGCCGGCCGGCTTCGGGGAGCTCGTCCTCCCCCGGCCGCCGGGCTACAAGTATCTGCCAAGGATCACCGCCCGGGCAAGGCGGGCGCGACCTCACCACCGCTCACCCGCCACCTCTGCTAGGCGAGGTAGTCCCGGGCGAGGCACTCGGCGATCTGCACGCTGTTCAACGCAGCGCCCTTGCGCACGTTGTCCGCCACGACCCAGAGGTCCAGGCCGCAGGGGTGCGAGATATCCTTGCGGATGCGGCTCACGAATACCGGGTCGTGGCCCGCCGCCTCGCTCACCGCGGTGGCATAACCGCCGTCCTCGTGCTCGTCGAGCACCGTCACCCCCGGCGCTGCGCGAAGCAGCTCGCGCGCCGCGTCGGCGTCGATGGGCTCGCGCGTCTCGATGTGCACCGCCTCGGAATGGCCGTAAAACACCGGCACCCGCACGCAGGTGGGGTTCACCAGGAGCTCCGGATCGTCGAAGATCTTCTGCGTCTCCCAGACCATCTTCATCTCTTCCCGGGTGTAGCCGTTGTCCTGGAAGCTGTCGATGTGCGGCAGTGCGTTGAAGGCAATCTGCCGCGGGTACACGCTGCACTCGGCGGGCTGGCCGTTGAGCAGCCGCGCCGTCTGGCCGGCCAGTTCCTCGATGGCATTCTTGCCGGTACCGGAAACGGCCTGGTAGGTGGCGACGTTGATGCGCGTGATGCCCACGGCATCGTAGATCGGCTTCAGCGCCACCAGCATCTGGATCGTCGAGCAGTTCGGGTTGGCAATGATGTTGCGGTCGCCGTAGCGGGCCAGCGCCTCGGGGTTCACCTCCGGCACGACCAGGGGGATGTCCGGGTCCCGGCGGAAGTGGGACGTGTTGTCGATGACGACACAGCCGGCCTCGGCGGCCTGCGGCGCGAACTCTGCCGAGATGGAACCGCCGGCGGAAAAGAGACCGATGGCGACCTTGCTGAAATCGAAATCGGCGAGGTTCTGTACGGTCAGGCGGCCGTTGCCGAAGTTCACGGTCTTGCCCGCAGAGCGCTCGCTGGCGAGGGCGTAGACCTCGCCCACGGGAAACTCCCGCTCGGCCAGGATCTCCAGCATCGTCTCGCCCACGGCGCCGGTCGCACCCACCACCGCTACGTCAAACTGTTTCGCCATCGTTCCCTCCTCTCGTTGGTCCTGCCTGTCTGTCGGTCGTCCCCGCTAGCCGCCGGTGAGTGCAGCGACCACGGCGTCCCCCATGGTAGCGGTGGCGACCGGCTCCTGCCCGGCGGGGCAGATGTCCGCCGTGCGCAGTCCGCTGTCGAGCACCTGCCCCACCGCCGCCTCGATCGCCGCCGCCGCCGCCGGTTCGTCCAGCGTGTAGCGCAGCATCATGGCAACCGACAGGATCGTCGCCAGCGGGTTGGCCACGCCCTGCCCGGAAATGTCCGGCGCCGAGCCGTGACAGGGCTCGTAGAGGCCACGACCCGCGGCATCCAGGGATGCCGAGGGCAACATGCCGATGGACCCCGTGAGCATGGCGGCCGCGTCCGAGAGGATGTCGCCGAAGAGGTTGCCGGTCACCATCACGTCGAACTGCTTCGGCGCCATGACCAGTTGCATGGCGGCGTTGTCGACGTAGAGGTGCGTCAGCGTGACCTCCGGGAACTCCCTGCCGACGCGCTCGACGACCTCGCGCCAGAGCACCGTGGCCTCGAGAACGTTGGCCTTGTCCACGGAGCAGAGCCGCCCGCCGCGCCGGGCCGCGAGGCGGAACGCGAGCCGGGCGATGCGCTCGATCTCGGACTCGCGGTAGACATAGGTGTTGAAGCCCTCGCGTTCGCCGGAATCCAGGGTGCGGATGCCGCGGGGCTCGCCGAAATAGATGCCGCCGGTGAGCTCGCGGACGATGAGCAGGTCCAGTCCGGCGACCACTTCCGGCTTCAGGCTGGAGGCCTCGGCAAGCTGCGGATAGAGGAGCGCCGGGCGCAGGTTGCCGAAGAGTTCGAGCTCGGCGCGGATGCGCAGGAGGCCCTTCTCCGGGCGCAGGGTGCGGTCGACCCCGTCCCACTCCGGACCACCCACGGCGCCGAGGAGAATGGCATCGGCCTCCCGGGCGCGGTCCAGGGTCTCGGCCGGCAGCGGGTCGCCACAGGCATCGAACGCGGCGCCGCCGATGAGCGCGTGCTCCAGCGTCAGCCCCAGGGAGAAGCGCCGGTCCACGGCGGCGAGGACTTTCTCGGCCTCGGCCATGATCTCGGGCCCTATATGATCCCCGGGCAGGACCAGGATGCGGCGGCCGGCCGTTTCACCTGCCATGTCAGGACGCGGGGCGGTCGAAGCCGCCAAAGAGCCACGGTGACTGTTCGCGCCAGCGCGCCTCGTAGGCACGGATGGCATCGGCGCTCTTCAGCGTGCTGCCGATGTCGTCCAGCCCCTCGAGGAGCCGCTCCTTGCGGTAGCCGTCGACGTCGAAGGGCCACTCGCTGCCATCCGGGGCGACCACCCGCTGCGCCGGCAGATCCACGGTGAGCGTGTAGCCTTCATTGGCGTAGAGGGCCGCGAACAGCCCGTCGACCACAGCCGCCGGCAGCACCACGGGGAGGATGCCGTTCTTGAAGCAGTTGTTGTAGAAGATGTCGGCGAAACTCGGCGCGATGATGCAGCGGAAGCCGTAATCCGCCAGCGCCCAGGGTGCGTGCTCGCGGCTGGAGCCGCAGCCGAAGTTCTCCCGCGCAAGGAGGATGCTCGCGCCCTGGTACCGGGGGAAATTGAGAGGAAAGTCAGGGTTCAGGGGCCGCTGGCTGCAGTCCTGCCCCGGCTCGCCCTCGTCGAGGTAGCGCAGGTTGTCGAACAGGTTCGGGCCGAAGCCGGTGCGCTTGATGGATTTGAGGAACTGCTTCGGGATGATCAGGTCCGTGTCGACGTTGGCGCGGTCCATGGGCGCGACGAGGCCCTCGTGGACGGTGAGCTTCTGCAGCATGGCGTCAGTCCTCCCTGAGTTCGCGGACGTCGATAAAATGACCGGCGATCGCGGCGGCGGCGGCCATGGCGGGACTGACCAGGTGAGTGCGGCCGCCGGCGCCCTGGCGCCCCTCGAAGTTACGGTTCGAGGTGGACGCGCAGTGCTCGCCCGCGCCGAGCTTGTCAGCGTTCATCGCCAGGCACATGGAGCAGCCGGGCTCGCGCCACTCGAGGCCGGCATCCAGGAAGATGCGGTCCAGGCCCTCGGCCTCCGCCTGCCGCTTCACCTCGCCGGAGCCCGGTACCACGAGGGCCTGCTTGATGCTCCCGGCCACCTGGCGGCCCTTGACCACCGCAGCTGCGGCCCGCAGGTCCTCGATGCGCGAGTTGGTGCAGGAGCCGATGAAGACCCGGTCCGGCCGGATGTCACGGATCGGCGTGCCCGCCGCCAGACCCATGTAGTCGAGGGCCCGGCGCGCCGCCTCGGCGCGGGTGGGGCTGTCCATGCTGTCCGGGTCCGGCACCACGCCGTCCACCGGAGCGACCATTTCCGGGGAGGTGCCCCAGGTCACCTGCGGCTTGACATCCCCGGCGCGCAGTTCCACCACCCGGTCGAAGATCGCGTCCGCATCGGAGTGCAGGTCGCGCCAGGCGGCAACCGCCTTTTCCCAGAGCTCACCGGTGGGGGCGTAGGGACGGCCACGCACGTACTCGATGGTTGTGTCGTCCACCGCGATGAGACCGACCCGGGCGCCCGCCTCGATGGACATGTTGCAGAGGGTCATGCGCCCTTCCATGCTCAGCGCCTCGATCGCCTCGCCGGCGTACTCGATGGCGTAACCGGTGCCGCCGGCGGTGCCGATTTCGCCGATGATGGCCAGCGCGAGATCCTTGGCGGTCACGCCCTCGCCCAGACGCCCGCTCACGCGCACCTGCAGGTTTTTCATTTTCTGCGCCAGCAGGCACTGGGTGGCGAGCACATGCTCCACCTCGGAGGTGCCGATGCCGTGGGCGAGCGCCGCGAGCGCACCGTGCGTCGAGGTGTGCGAATCACCGCAGACGAGGGTCACCCCGGGCAGCGTAATGCCCTGCTCCGGACCGACGACGTGGACGATGCCCTGGCGCACATCGTTGATGGGAATCTCGACGATATCGAACTCCGCGCAGTTCTCGTCCAGGGTCCGCACCTGCAGGCGCGACACCGGGTCTAGGATGCCCGCGACACCACCGCTGCGCTCCGCGCTGTCCGTGGGCACGTTATGGTCCGGCACCGCGATATTGGCGTCGCGGCGCCACGGGCGGCGGCCCGCCAGGCGCAGCCCCTCGAAGGCCTGCGGGGAGGTCACCTCGTGCGTGAGGTGGCGGTCAATGTAGATCAGCGCAGATCCGTCATCCCGCTCCTCGACGAGGTGACTGTCCCAGAGCTTGTCATAGAGCGTCTTTCCAGCCATGGAGTCACCGTTTCAGTCATGGATCCCCGTACCGGGGGAGAGGCGCCGGGACCGAGCCCCGGTTTGGCAGGGCGGGAAGCCTACCGCGACAGCGCCGGGAACGCTACTCCCCGCCGGCCAGGCGGCGCAGGGCGGCATCACCGGCGCCGCCCTTCCACATGCCCGCGTGGTCCGGGAGGTAGAACGTCCCGCTGTAGCGCAGCACGGGCTTGTCGCCGTCTTCGATGACCCCGGCGCAGAAGCCGAAGCGGCGCTTCACTTCCACCAGGTGCGTGCGCGTCTGCAGCCAGTGACCGAAGCGCCCCGGGGACAGGAAATCGAAGCCCAGGTTGATGGTCGGCAGGCCGGCGGGCTTCGGCAGGCGGATGTTGATACTCGTCGCCGCAGCGATGTCGGCGAGCGTCATCAGGCAACCGCCATGACAGATGCCCATGAGGTTGGCGTGCTGCTCGAGCACCACGAGGCCGAAACTCACTTCATCCCCGTCGACGCGGCGGTAGTAGGGCTGCAGGCTGTCGCTGTAGCCGAGCCCCTCCTCCAGCTGTTCGAAGCCTTCCGGTACCGATGCCAGTTCGTCGCTCACGTGTGCTCCTTTAACCAATGCGTGAAGTCAGCCAATGCCTGAAGTCGCCCGGGGTAAAATGCGAGACCCGTTAGAACAGCCCGAGGGCAAGCCCCGTGGCCAGCGCTTCGCCGAGTTCCTCGGCCCGGCCGAGGTCCCGGGGGCCGGGGAAGCCGCGGATTATTAAAGGCTCGGTTGCCGGTGTAAAGGGAATACCCCTGAGCATGCGCTCGATGTCACCCACCGCGTTACGGCCGTCGTTGCCCGCCGAGACGAGCACCGCCGCCGGCAGCACGAGATCACGATCGATACTCGGGTAGAACACCCGGTCGAGGAACTGCTTCGCGCCACCGGCGAGCCGCCCGGCGTTCTCAGCAGCGACCAGCAGGAGACCGCTGGCCGCTGCGACCTCCACAGCGCCGAGGTCTTCGCAGCGCCCCGTCACCGCTTCGGCACCGTCGGCGCGGCCGGCTCCGCGCAGTGCTGCTGCGGCCAGCCGGGCGCAGCTACCGCTCTGGCTGTGCCAGGCAATCAGGAGGCGCGGTACCGCCGTCATTGTGGATAACTCTGGGGGCAGACCGTCTTCACCGGCGCTGAACGCCGGTGGAAGGCGGCGGCGGCGCTCCGCCCCACTGCCACATCAAGGCCATTTTTCTTCATATTAAACAGTTGGTTATGATGCTTTTCGCAGAAAGGCATGCAGGTTGGCAATCGGGCATAAAAGCCCACTGGTGACCCCGGATGGTCTGTGGATAAACAATCTGTCAAGTGAGCAGATCCTTACGCGCCTCATCGCGCGCCGTATAGCGACTAGCTCTCCGCTTGCGGGCGCTCGAAGCGGAAACAGTGGTGCACGGCCGGTCGCCGCGCAAAATCCGGGTCGATGGTCGCGGCGGTGATGTCCTCGCAGCCCGGCAGGCTGGCGAGCGCAGGGTCGAGGCGGAAGCGGCGCCGGTTGTTGGAAAAGTACAACACCCCGCCCGGGCGCAGGCAAGCCAGCGCGGCCTCGACCAGGGCCCGGTGGTCCCGCTGCAGGTCGAAGCTCGATGCCATGGCAGCGCTGTTGGAAAATGATGGCGGATCAAGCAGCACCAGGTCCCAGGCAGGCTCGGCCTTGCCCAGCCAGGCCCGCACGTCGGCCCGCACCACCCGGTGCCGCCCCTCGGCCAGCCCGTTTTCGGCGAGGTTCCGCCGCAACCAGCCGAGGTAGCTATTGGAAAGATCCACGCTGGTCGTGCTCCGGGCCCCGCCGAGAGCGGCATGCACCGTGGCGCTGCCCGTGTAGCAGAACAGGTTCAGGAAATCCCGCCCTTTCGCCTCCCTGCCAAGGCGCAGGCGCAGCGGCCGGTGGTCCAGGAAGAGCCCCGTGTCGAGATAGTCGTGAAGGTTCACGAGCAGGCTCGCCGGGCCCTCGCGGACCGGGAAAAACTCCCCGCGATCTCCCTGGCGACGGTACTGCTCGCTGCCGCGCTGGCGCTGCCGGGTCTTGTAGACGATGTGCCCGGGCGGCACGCCGAGGGCTTCCGGCAGGGCCGCGCGCACGTCCTCGAGGCGCCGCGCCGCGGCTGCCGGGTCCACGCCCTTCGGCGCGGCGTACTCGGCCACCTGCACCCGGTCCCCGTAGCAGTCGACGGCCACGGCGTATTCCGGCATGTCCGCATCGTAGACGCGGTAGGCGACGATACCCTCACGCCGGCGCCAGCTGCGCAGGCGCTTCTCGTTCTTACGCACCCGGTTGGCGAACATCGCGGCGCCCTCCCCGAGGGGCGCCAGCTCCGCGGCGGGCCCTTCCGGGGCGTTTCCCGCGGGGGCCGCCGCCCGCGCCGGGGCCTCGGCGTTCCAGCGGTTATCAGCGCCGAGATCGAACAGCAGCAGCGTCACCGGGAGCGCGCCGTTGAAGAGCGCATACTGCCGGTGGCTGCGCAGGCCGGTCGCCCGGCCGAGTTCACTGTCGCCGGTAAGCACAGCCGCCTGCCAGCCGGCGAATTCCTCGTGCAGCACCTTGCCCAGGCGCCCGTAGAGATGGGGCAGGCTGTCCCGGTCCCCCAGCCGCTCGCCGTAGGGGGGATTGCAGACCACGAGCCCCTCCGGCAGCGGCCGGTGCGTGGGCCGCTTCACCTCGGCGAGAGCCTTGCAGCTCACGCGGACCACCTTGCCGAGGCCGAGGCGGCCAATCGCCTCCTGGGCGACGCGGATCACCCGCGGATCGGCGTCGTAGCCGCGAATCTCCGGCACGGGTCCGTCGGCCGCGCGCTCGGCGCGCAGGCGGGCATCCCCAAGCACCGCGCGCCACTGCGCCTCGTCGTGCCCCCGCCAGCCGCCGAAGCCCCAGTGCCTGCGCTCGAGCCCCGGCGCCCGGTCCAGGGCCATGAGAGCGCCCTCGATGAGCAGGGTGCCCGCGCCGCACATGGGGTCGATGAGCGCCCCGTCGCGTGCCGCCAGCGCCGGCCAGCCCGCGCGCAGGAGCACCGCCGCGGCGAGATTCTCCTTCAATGGCGCGGCGCCGCTGCGCTGGCGGTAGCCGCGCTGGTGCAGGCTGCCGCCGGTGAGGTCGAGCGCCACGGCGGCGTGGTCGCGGCGCAGTTGCACGCTGATGCGCAGGTCCGGGCGCTCCAGGTCCACGGCGGGGCGCGGAAGGCCAGCCTCGCGGCAGCAATCGACGATCGCATCCTTGCTGCGCTGGGCGCCGAAGCGGCTGTGACGTATCGCACTGTTCCGGCCGTGGAAATCAATTGCGATGCTCGCACCGCGGGCGATGAGCTGTGGCCAGTCGATGCCGCGCAGGCTGGCGTAGAGGGCATCGCCGTCCGCCGCGGGAAACTCGCCCAGGGGCAGCAGGACCCGGTTGGCCAGACGGCTCCAGAGGCAGGCCCGGTAGAAAACCGCGCGCGGGCCACGAAAGCTGACCGCACTGCCCTGCTCCCGGGCATCCTCGGCGCCCAGGGCGGTCAGCTCCTCGACGAGCAACGGCGCGACACCGCGCGGGCAGACCGCCAGCCATTGTTCCTGTTCCATGGATGCGCTCAGTCGCTGCCGCGTTTACCGGTGCCCCGGCGCGTGGTCGCAGGGCGCTTCTTTTGCCTCGGGGCCGGCTGTTTCCGCTTCGACTTCCGCTTCGACGCCCAGGCTGCCTTTTCCCGCGCCATGACATCGGCCACGAGGTGCGTCGAGCTGTCCATGTAGTCAATGAAGCGGGCGAACTCGTCGTCGCTGAGTTCGCGCAGGAAATCGTGCTGGCGGTAGAGGTTGATGAAGCGCCGCTCGCGCTCGAACTGCTTCGGCAGCGCCATCACGCCCCAGTCTTCCAGGGCCCGCTCGAGCTGGGGGTTATAGGTCCGCAGGAAGCGGATCAGGAACGGCACCGGGTCGTGCCGGGCGAGCAGTGAGGCGGCCCTAAGCACGTGCTCGATGGGCAGGATCTTCTCGCCCCGCTCCACGTCGGCGAGCAGTTCCGGATCCGCAAGGCCCAGGTCCTCGGACAGCTCGCGCAGCGAGAGGCCGGCGGTCTGCCGCAGGTCGCGCAACAGGTGCCCGGCCTCGGCCATGGCCTCGTGCCGCTCCGGCGACAGGGACAGGGCGAGGGCGTTGCGCAGCCACGTCTCGCCGAACATGGCCCCGAGCGTGCCGGTGGCGACGGCGAGATCCATGGTCCCCCCGGCTACCTGCCCGGTGAGGCGCTTGAGCGCGTCGAGGAGCGATTCCTGGGACGATTTGTCATCCGCTTTGGCCATGACGACAGCATAACCCCTCTGGGCGCTCGCCTGAACGTCTTGCGGGGCCACCGGCGAGTTCAGGGCACGCCCCCGGACTCGAGGGCAAAAATCCGCTGCAGGATCTCGCGCCACTCATCGTACTGCGCAGTGAGGGACCCGCTCAGCCGGTAAACGCGGTCGTCGACATCGATGACCGTCTCCGTCACCTCGTTGTCGAAACCCTCGGCCAGCTCTTCGAGGTCCTGCTCGTGGATCTTCACGCGCCGGAAGCGGCCGTAGGTCTGCTGCATCGCCGCGTACGTGCCGCGCCGCGCATTGATCTCGCGCTCTCCCGCACGGGCGAGGTAGTCGGTCTCATAGAGCGCGAGCTCGTGCGCGTACTGACGCCACAGGTGGTATGTGGGCGCGAAGCGGTCGACCAGGTCGCCATACTGCTCGTCCGCCGCGTCGATGAACAGGTATTCCTGGTTGCGCAGGCGCTGCACGCGCCCCAGCATCGGGTCGCCGGCCGCCGGCATCCGGCGCAGTTCACGGCGCCCGTCCTCACCGGTGACGAGGTAGTCGGCAAAGACCCCCGGGGCCAGCACCCGGGCATAGCGCAGCAGCGCGACGGTGGGCAGTACGGATACGGCGCGGGCGCGCTGCGCGGCGGCCAGGTCGTTGGCCACCTGGCGGTAGAGGTCGCCGAAGGGGTCCGCCCCCCGCTCGACGGGATAGTCCGCCGCCGCGGCGCGGTCGTGGTACTCGCGGTCAAGCCAGACGTCACCACGGGCATCAACGGCACGCACGGCGAGCACCAGGTCCGCGCCGTCGGAGTGAACGATCTCTCCGCTGATCGCCAGGGCCGCCGTTTCACTGGGCCGGGGCGCCACGCGGACGACACCCCAGTGACCACTCTCCACCAGCGCCGCGCGAAGCCTGAGGGGCATGTAGAACGCTTCGGCCTTGCGCACGGCGGCAAAGACCGGCTCGTCCCCGGGGCGGGCTGCGGCTTCCGCGAGCCCCGTGTCGAACACCTCGATGATGACGTCCAGTGCCGTCGCCGGCGGCGCAGCGGCGCGGGCCAGGGTCACGGCACCGACCGCCGGCGGCCAGGCGGCGCTGCCGTCGACCTGCTCCGGCGTCGGCGGCTTCGGGGCGCCGGCGCAGGCAGCCACCAGCAGAGCGGCAACGCCGAGAGCGGCAAACCGGTAAAACAGGCGCATCAGGGGCTCTCCTCCGTGGTACAGACGCGGCCCCGGCTCAGCGTCTCCTCGCAACGGTAGCCGCGGCTGCCCGGCTCGTAGCGGTCATAGATGCGGCGCACCGTAAAGGGCGCGCTGACCTGGTCGGAAAAGACCGTGGTGACGATGCCCAGCTGCTGCCCGGAGCCCGAGAGCGCCACCCGGTGACGGATGGACAGGCCCTCGGGGAGGCTGATGACGAAGACCAGCTGCTGGCCGTCCCAACGGCAGCTCTCCCGGCCGACACCGAGGTCGTCCACGCGGCCCGGGTCGCGCAGGAAGTCGCAGGTCAGCGCGAAGTTGCCCTCGCGATCGATGCGGATCCGCGTCCGGCCCTGGTCCACCTCCAGCAGCTGCGACGAGGTGATGAGCTCCGCCATGCGCGCGAGACCCACGACCGACGGCGCACTGTCGGTGCCGCTCCCGCCGAGCACCAGGCCGCCGCGCTCGCTGCGCAGGTTGGACGCGCGGGCACTGCGCCGCTGCAGGTCCCGCACGAGGGTCGTGAGGCGCGACTGGATATTGTCGCTCTGACCGTAGTTCAGCTCCCAGTGGCCGCTGAAGTCCACCGGGTCCGGCTCCCGCGGCGGTCCCGTCAGGGTCGGGTCCGAGGCACAGGCCAGCAGGCACAGCAGCGGGACGAGGCTGGCGAGAGCTTGGCGGATCACTGCGTGGGCTGCTCCGTTCCTGGGTGGGCGGGCCGCGCCTGATGGCGTTGCCCCGGCGGCAGGTATGACGCGACTGCCACCTTGCCAGTATACTGCGCCACCTCGCCAGCTAGACACCCGAAAGGGGAAGGGGTTCCCATGGCCAAGCGCGTCTACCTGTTCAACGAAGGCAACCGCGAGGATCGCGACCTCCTCGGCGGCAAGGGCGCGAACCTCTGCGAAATGACCAACCTCGGCCTGCCCGTACCCTTCGGCTTCATCATCACCACGCCCACCTGCCGCGAGTTCTTCGAGAACGGCAACAAGCTGCCGAACCTGCTCGAGCAGGAGTACCGGGTGGCCCTCGATCTGGTCGAGAAGAAGATGGATGCCCGCTTCGGCGACCCGGAGAACCCCCTCCTCTTCTCGGTCCGCTCCGGCGCCCCGATCTCCATGCCGGGAATGATGAACACGATCCTCAACCTCGGCCTGAACGACGCCATCGCCGAAGGCCTGGCGCGGAAGACCGACAACCCGCGCTTTGCCTACGACTCCTACCGGCGCTTCATCCAGATGTTCGCGGAGGTGGTCATGAACCACGACGCGCACGCCTTCGAGAAGGAGATCGAGCACTACAAGAAGGAGCGCGGCTACGAGACCGACGTGGACATGACCGCGGCGGACTGGCAGGCCATCGTCGAGCGCTTCAAGGCCATGGCCGATTTCCCGCAGGATCCCTTCGTGCAGCTGCGCATGGCCGTCGAGGCGGTGTTCCTGTCCTGGCACACGCCGCGGGCCAACGTGTACCGGGAGATGAACAACATCCCCGACTCCCTCGGCACCGCGGTCACCGTGCAGTCCATGGTCTACGGCAACTTCGGCGATGACTCCGGCTCCGGAGTCGCCTTCACGCGCAATCCCTCCACCGGGGAGAACCGGTTCTTCGGCGAATTCCTGTTCAACGCCGCCGGCGAGGACGTTGTCGCCGGCACGCGCACGCCGCAGCCGATTTCCGCCCTCAAGGACAGGCTGCCGGCGGTCTACGACCAGCTGAACGAGACCCAGGCCCTCCTCGAGCGCCACTACCGGGATATGCAGGACATCGAGTTCACGGTGCAGGAAGGCCGCTTCTACATGCTGCAGACCCGCAGCGGCAAGCGTACCGGCCGCGCCTCCGTGAAGATCGCCGTGGACATGGTTGGCGAGGGGCTGATCAACGAGAAGGAGGCGCTGTTGCGCGTCTCGCCGGAGCACGTGGAGGCCTTCCTCCATCCTATGGTCGACCCGGAGGCGAAGACCGACATCATCGCCACCGGCCTGCCGGCGAGCCCCGGCGGCGCCACCGGGGCCATCGTGTTCTCCGCCGACGAGGCGGTCGAGGTGGCCCGGGACGGCACCGCGGTGATCCTGGTGCGCCGGGAAACGACGCCGGAGGATATCCACGGCATGAAGGTCGCCGCGGGCATCCTCACCGAGCTCGGCGGCATGACCTCGCACGCGGCGGTGGTCGCCCGCGGCATGGGCGTGTGCGCCATTACCGGCGCAAGCAGCCTGTCGGTGAACGCCGACGCCGGCACCGCGACGACGAAGGACGGCGTGACCCTGAAGCGCGGCGACATCATCACCCTCGACGGTACCGCCGGCGAGGTCATGCTCGGCGACATCCCGAAGACCGAGGCGAGCTCCAGCGACGACTTCCAGACCCTGCTCTCCTGGGCCGACAAGCACCGCCGCCTCAAGGTGCGCGCCAACGCCGAGACGCCCGAGGACGCGATCCGGGCGCGGGAGCTCGGCGCCGAGGGCATCGGCCTGTGCCGCACGGAGCACATGTTCTTCGAGGCCGAGCGCATCGACCTCATGCGCGCCATGATCCTCGCCCCGGACAGGAAGGCCCGGAAGGGCTACCTGAAGAAGCTGCAGGCCTTCCAGCAGGCGGACATGGTCGCGCTGTTCAAGGCCATGGACGGGCTGCCGGTCACCGTGCGGCTTCTCGACCCGCCGCTGCACGAGTTCCTGCCCCACGGCGAGGAGGAGACGCGGGCGCTGGCGAAGCGCCTCGACCTGCACTCCGGGCAGGTGCAGACCGCCGTCGCCGAGCTGTCCGAGGTGAACCCGATGCTCGGCTTCCGCGGCTGCCGCCTGTCCGTGGTCTACCCGGAGATCACCCGCATGCAGGTGCGCGCGATCATTGGCGCGGCGCTTTCGGCCATCGAGGAAGGCTACCAGCCCTACCCGGAAATCATGATTCCGCTCACGGTAAACGTGCGCGAGATCCGCCTCGTCGGCGACATCATCGACGCCAGCATCCGCAAGGTGCTCGGCGAGAAATCCGTGTCTCTGCGCTACAAGGTGGGCACGATGATGGAAACGCCCCGGGCCTGCCTCGGGGCGGACCGCCTCGCCACCGCGGTGGAATTCATGAGCTTCGGCACCAACGACCTCACGCAGATGACCTACGGCTTTTCGCGCGATGATGCCGGCCGCTTCATCCCGCAGTACCTCGACAAGAAGCTCATCGAGCACGACCCCTTCATCAGCCTCGACCAGCGCGCCGTCGGCCGGCTCATGCGCCTCGCCGTCGAGGAATCGCGAGCCGTCGCGAAGGGCATCAAGTACGGTATCTGCGGCGAGCACGGCGGCGACCCGCGCTCGATCCAGTTCTGCCACGAGCTCGGCCTCGACTACGTCTCCTGCAGCCCGTACCGCGTGCCGGTGGCGCGCGTGGCCGCCGCACAGGCCCATGTCCTCGCCGAAGGCTGACCCCTGACCCGCTTCACGGAGACCCCCGATGACCGCCAGCTTCCACCCGCCGCAGCGCACGCTCCTCGGCCCCGGCCCCTCTGACGTACCGGCCCGCGTCCTGGGCGCCCTGGGCCGGCCGACGATCGGCCATCTCGACCCGCTCTTTGTGGATCTCATGGACGACATCAAGCGGCTGCTGCAGTACGCCTTCCGCACGGAGAACGCGCTGACGCTGCCGGTGTCCGCACCGGGCTCGGCGGGCATGGAGGCCTGCTTCGTGAACCTGCTGTCCCCGGGGGACACCGTGATCGTCTGCCAGAACGGCGTCTTCGGCGGGCGCATGCGCGAGAACGTCGAGCGCTGCGGCGCCACCGCCGTGATGGTGGAAGATGCCTGGGGCGACCCGGTCAGCGTGGACAAGGTCCGCGAGGCCTTCGCCGCCCACCCCGAGGCGTCGGTGCTCGCCTTCGTCCACGCGGAAACCTCGACGGGCGCCCGCTCCGACGCCGCCGCGCTCTGTGCGCTGGCGCGGGAGCACGGCGCCCTGTCCATTGTCGACGCAGTCACCGCGTTGGCGGGTATTCCACTGGAAGTGGACGCCTGGGGGGCGGACGCCGTCTACTCCGGCACGCAGAAATGCCTGTCCTGTGTCCCCGGCATCGCACCGGTGACCTTCAGCGAGCGCGCCGTCGAGCGCATCCAGGCCCGCGAGGAGCGCGCCCGGAGCTGGTTCCTCGACATGCAGCTGGTCATGGGCTATTGGGGCGGCGGCAGCAAGCGCGCCTACCACCACACGGCCCCGGTGAACGCCCTCTACGCCCTGCACGAGTCACTGGTGATGCTCGAGGAAGAGGGCCTCGACGCCGCCCATGCGCGGCACCGGCGCAACCACGAGGCCCTGGTCGCGGGCCTCGAGGCCCTGGGCCTGTCCCTCGTGGTGGCCCCCGAGTGGCGCCTGCCGCAGCTGAACGCCGTGCACATCCCCGAGGGCATCGACGATGCCGCGGTGCGCGGTGCCCTGCTGGCCGACTTTGACATCGAGATCGGCGCGGGCCTAGGCGCCCTCGCCGGCAAGGCCTGGCGCATCGGCCTCATGGGCCACTCCAGCCGGGAACGCAACGTTTACGCGCTGCTCACGGCGCTGGCGGCGGTGCTCGGCCAGCAGGGCCACCGCTGCGATGCCGGCGCCGCGGTCGCAGCCGCCCGGGCCAGCTACGGCACCTGAGACGCGGACCCCCGCCGGGGCGCTAGTCGATATCGAAGCGGTAATAGATATCCACGGAGTTCTCGAGCGCGGAAACCATTTCCAGCCATAGGCGGGCGCGCAGGTAAAGGCGCGCGGTCAGCGTGTTCACCGGCTCGTAGAGGCCCATGCCGTAGGACAGGTACAGGCGGTCACCGACATAGCCGCTGATGGTGGCGGCCGTCCCCGCGCTGCCGCTCTCCGTTCCCAGGGACACGTTGCTGAGCCCCGGCAGCCGGTTCAGGGAACGGACCAGCGACGTCTGGTTGAGGGCCGAGGTGCCGACGGACAGAGCGAGCGCGGTGCCGTCCATGCTCGCCCCGGCATCGGGCGGGCGGCCGCGAACCAGCCAGGAGAGCTGTGCCTCGCGGGGCAGCTGCGGCTTAGAGTACAGGTCCAGGCGCGGTTCGCGCAGGCTGCCGCCGACGGTGAAACCCACCCGCAGCGCCTCGGCCGGGAACTGGCGCTCCGCCCGCAGGTCGAGCTGGGGGTTTTCCGGGTCTCCCGTGAAGGCCATGCTGCCCTCGCGCAGTTCCAGCTGCTGCCCGTAGGCACGCAGCTCGCCCCCGACCACGGCGACGCGGCCGAAAAGCTGCGCCGGCCCCGCGGGCGCCTGGCGCAGCCGCAGGTCACCGCCGACGGTGGCATCGACCAGGTCGCCCACGACCCGGAAGCGTTCCTCCACCAGGATCCTGAGGTCGATGCGCGTGCGCAGCAGCGGCTGCCGCCCCTCATCCCCGACGATCTGTGCATCGGGCGACAGCGCGACGCCGCCGGTGCCGACCTGGTCCGGCGCCAGGCGCCCCCCGTGCACGCGCAGCTCACCTTCCAGCGCCGCAGTACCGTCCTGGTAGGCCAGGGCAAGCGTGGGCGAGACCGTCGCGTCCAGGAGCCCGGGCCAGTGCACGGCATTGCGCTGCCCTTCCAGGTCGAGGGCCAGCTGCGGAGCGGCCGGATCGAAGGTGCCCGTGATGCGCACGGGACCGGCGCCATACTCGCCCTTGCCGTCAATCGCGAGGTCACCGCCTTCACCCGGGCGTAGCGTTAGCGACAGCGCCTCCAGCTCGGCGTCGCTGCCGCGGAGGCGCAGGCGCCCGCCCTCGAGCGCGAGCTGCCCCCCGGTCACGAAGGCCGGCCCCGGCGCGGCGAGGGCCAGCTCCCCGCTGACCGTGCCGTCCAGTAGCGAGACCCCTGACAGCAGCGGCTGCAGGTAGGCGAGCGAAGCACCCGCCACCGCCACGTCGCCGCGCCAGCCCGCGCTGCCACGCCTCGCCGAGAGGTTCACCGCCCCGAGCGCGCCCCCGGTGAGTTCGCCCTCCAGCGACAACACGTCACGGAGCGACGCGGCGAGCGCCAGGCGCCCCGGGTCCGCGAGCGGCTCCGCCAGCCCGGCCGGCGTCACGCGAATGCCATCGACGACGAGATCGGCCTCGACCTGCGATGAGCGGCCGCCTCCCCAGCGCGCCTCGAGACCGCCGGCCAGGTCGCCGCGGGCGGCATCCAGCGCCGCGACGGCCCCACCCGGCAATACCAGCTCTCCCTCGAGCTGCGCCGCGATCTCGCCTTCGCTCCCCGCCTCGCCCTCGGCCAGGCAGAGCGAGACGGCGTCGAGCGCCCAGCAGTGCTCTGGAAACACGGCGCGCCAGGGAGCGGGTTGCAGCGCCAGCGACAGCGCCTCGTCGCGGGAGAGCTGCCCGAGCGGGGTCGCCAGTGCCAGGGGCTCGAGCACGAGGTCCCAGCGGCCGCCGTCCCCGGCCGTCGCTGCCAGGGCCAGGTCACCGGCAATGGCGCCGGCCAGGGAAAGCGCCAGCGCGCCGCCGGCCGCGCCGGCCTCGCCCCGGAACCGGACACCCTCGAGCGCCTGCCCGGCGATCAGCACGCCGCCAGCACTGCCGCGGGCAGTTACCGACCAGGCGTCGCCGGGCGTGACCGTTGCATCCAGCTCGAGCCCCGAGGCACTAACGGCGCCCCCGTCGAGCCCTGCGACGCTTCCCCGGGCCTTTACCGCGCTGCCGTCGGCAGCGACTTCACCCGTCGCGGTCAGGCCATCGAGCGTCACGTCGGCGATCGTGAAGGGCCCGCGGCTGGTCAACGCGAAGGCCATCGGCTCACCGCCACCGCCGCGGGCTTCCCACGGAAGCCCGGCAAGTGTCCCGGATAGCGCGAGCCGGGGCAGCGCCATGCCGGGCTCCCAGGCCGCGTCGCCGGCGAGACCGAGCGCCTGGCCCTGCCAGCCGCTGGTGAGCTGCAGTTTCGAGAGCGCGACCCGTGGCCCGTCGTCGAATGCCAGCAGCAGCTGCCCGCTGCCGCTCGCCGGCGCGAGGGGCCAGTCCGCCGCCGTCGGCGCCAGGTTGCTCACGGTCACGGAAAGCCGGGCCCGGCGCGCTCGAAGCGCTGCATCGCCCCGGGCCTGGACGCTGCCCGTCGGACTGTCCAGCGCCAGCGACGCCACCGCGAGCGCCGGCCAGCGCAGCGTACCCTCGCCACGTGCTTGCACCCGGCCGCCGAGCGCCCTCACGTCGACGGCCGCGTCCACCGAGAGCGCCAGTGCCGTCGGCGGCCCCTCGGCATGGACCGCGACCGGCCCGGCCAGGGAGACGGCCTCCGGCAGCCCCGCGACCAGGGCGGCGGCTGGTTCAAAGGTTCCGTCGAGGGCCAGCGGCCAGTCCCGGTCCAGGGCCAGTCGCGCCTGTGCGCGGGCACGGCCGACGCCATCGAGCGCGAGCGCCAGTGCGCGGACGCTGATCCGGCGCTCTGCGGCCCGCAGCCGCTCAGCCTCCACGTCCGCAAAGGCGAGGGCCGTCTCGTCGATCTGCAGCGCCAGCGTCCCGATGGCCAGGCGCCCGGCGCGCACCGGGAACGGCAGCGGTGCCGGGCGTGCGCCATCCCGCCCGCCCTCCTCCATGCGGAGATCGAGATCGAGTGCGGCGGCCTCGAGCAGCTCGAAGCACAGTTCACCGCGAGGCAGGCAGCCGGGTCGCAGCACTGAGTGGAACTGGCGCAGGCGCAACTCGAACCCCGCCAGCGCGAGCGAAACACGCTCTACCCGCAGCGCCCCGAAAAGCCGACCATCGACGCCCGCGACCGTGATCCCGGGCAAACGGTTGACCACAGTCGCCAGCAGCCGTGTTCCCGGTGCCGTCGCGGGAGCCAGCAGCAACCCGAGCAGTGCCAGCAGCACCGTTCCCGCCAGCCAGCGGCGCCAGCGCCTCACAGCTCCGCCCCGATATTGATGTGCACGCGCCAGTCCGGGTTCGCCTCGCTCACGCTGTTGGCCACCTCGAGCTTGAGCGCGCCCACGGGCGTCAGGAAATGTACACCGAAACCTGCGCCGACCTTGAAATCCACGTCGTCATCAACGAAGGCATCACCGGCATCGGCAAACACGGCGACGCGCCAGCGCTCGCTGAGATAGCGCTGGTACTCGATGCTCCCGGTGACAAGGCGCTCGCCGCCAACGGTGACGCTCGCAGCCGATCCCGCCGCCGGCCTGTACAGCACCTCATAGCCGATGGACTGATACTCGTAGCCTCGCACGCTCTGATCGCCGCCCGCGAAGAAGCCCAGGGAGGGGGCGAGGGTTTCCGGGCGCTGCGAGCTGCCGAAGAGCGCGCCGAGCTCCAGGCGGCCCACGAAGCGATGCCCCCCGCCGGAACTGCCGATCCAGCGCCAGTTGCCGTAGAGCCGGACGAGATCGCTGGCGGAACCTGCGCTGTCGGCCGCAGCCTCCAGGCTGTAGAACTGGCTGAAGCCGCCGGCAGGATCGATCACACTGCCGCGGCGGCTGCGCCGGGAGAGCGTCAGGCCCGGCAGCACGTAGTCGGCATCGAACTCCTCCTCGAGCACGGACCAGTCCTCCCGCAGCGCGCGCAGGCCGACGCTCGAGACCCAGTGCTCGCCCGAGTGCTCGTAGCGAACGCCGGCTACGCCCTGGCGACTGTCCAGGTCGCCATAGCGGTTGTCCTCCAGGCTGGCGCGAAGCTGCACGCTGTCGCGCAGCAGGTGCCCCAGCGGAATGCGGTAGACGCTGCTGCCGCCGGGGTTGACCGGCGACCAGCGCAGCCGCGTTTCCTGGCTGTGCCCCGCGCGATTGAGTCGGGGACTGCGCCAGAGGGCCGAGACCCGCCCCCGGGTATCGGTGCGAAAGCCCACGCCGAATTCCAGCGAATGCATCGGAGCCGGTACCAGTTCCACCCGCACGGGAACTGCCTGCTCTGCCGCGCGCCCCGGCCGGGGCATCACGGAAACACCCCCGAAGAGTCCCGTCGCGCGCAGCCGTGCACCGAGTTGCTGCAGCTTTTCCTCGTCGTAGGGGGCGCCCGGCGCGAAGGGCAGCAGCGCCTCGAAGCGCTCCCGGTCCAGCTGGGCCTCATCGTGACTGATCGTTCCGAAGGCATAGCGGAGGCCACTTGCAAACACCAGGGCAACGTCGGCAACGCCTGCCGCCGGGTCCACGCGCAGGCTGTGCTCCGTGAAGCGCCCGTCGAGGTAGCCGCGGGCGCGGGCCTGGGTCTGCAGCTCCCGCTTGAAGGCGGTGTAGCGGCCATGGTCGAGGGGCGCGCCAGGCACCAGGGCAGTCGCCTCGACGAGCCCGGTGAGCGCCGGGTCCTGGCCAGCCTCGCCGGCAAGCTCGATGCGCACCTCACCGAGCCGCACCCGCTCGCCCGGATCGATCCGTACTTCCAGGCGCGCCACGGCCGAGGGCGCCGCGCCGGGACCGAGGTCCCGGCCGTCTGCATCCAGGTAGCGAAGCTCGATAACCGGCCGGTAGTAGCCGAGTGCCTGCAGCGCCTCCGCGACGCGACCACGCGCCGCTTCCAGGGCGCGCGCCACGGCGGCGCCCTCTTTCGGCGGCGTGCCCAGGTAGGCGCGGACATTATCGCGCACCGCGCCGTCCACACCGGAGACGCGGTAGTCCAGTGCGAACGCGGGCGCACCCAACAGGGCCAGGGCGCAAAGCCCCGCGGCGAGGAGGCGGCGGCGGCAGCCGCCCGCCTCAGGCGTGAACCGCAGCACCCCAGGTGTTGAAGCCGGCGATACGCGGCGTCCCCGGGAGATACATCGCCTCCTGCTCGACCGCGCGGAAACCGCCGGCGGCCAGGAGCGCCGGGATGTCCCGGTCGAGGTGGCAGCCACCGGCGATGCGACGCCAGAGCGGGTTCAGGCGACGCTGCCAGCGCTGCACGCCGGGGTCCGGGGCCAGGCCGTGCTCGCAGAAGATCAGTTCTCCCCCGGGACGGAGCACGCGCGCCATACCCGCCAGGGCGTCGAGGGGAGCCGGGATCGTGCACAGGCTGAAGGTCATGACGATACTGTCCACGCTGTTCTCGGGCAGGGGAATTTCCTCTCCCGGCAGGCCGATGAATTCCACCGGGAACGGCAGGTCACTGCCCCGCTCGGCGGCCAGCGCCCAGGAGGCTTCCGACGGATCGAGCCCGACCAGGCGCTCCACCGCAGCGCCGTTGTAGAACGGGAGATTGAGACCGGTGCCGATGCCGATCTCAAGCACCACACCGCGAGCGCGGGGAACGACCTTCTGTCGCTGCCTGCGCACCGGCTTCGTACCGCAGGCACAGTTGATGACGTGCGGCAGGATGTGGCGTTCGTAGAAGTTCATCGGTCTGTCCCCGCGCGGTGGCAGCCCCTATTATACGCGGGGTGTCGCGGCCGCAGGCGGCCGCGCCCGTGCCAGGGAGCAGGCCATGTTCGAAGCGCTGGAGACAGGGAAACACCTCACCGAGGAACAGTTCAAGGCGCAGCGTGCGGAGCTGCGCCCGGCGCTCCTGAAGGCGCAGTTCGACCTCGCCGACCGGGACTACCCCGTCATTATCGTCATGGGAGGTTTCGATGGCGCCGGCAAGGGCGCGGTCGTGCACCGCTTCAATGAGTGGTTGGACCCGCGCCTGATCGAGACCCACGCCCTATGGATGCACTCCGATGAGGAGGAAACCCGCCCGTACTTCTGGCGCTTCTGGCGCCGCCTGCCACCCCGGGGCCGTACCGGCATCATGCTCGGCAACTGGTACCAGCGCGCCGCCTACCGCGCCATGGCGGGCAGTCTCGACGAGGGCGGTTTCGAGCTGGCCATGCACCGGGCCCTGTCCTTTGAGCGCATGCTCGTCGATGACGGCGCTCTCGTTGTCAAGCTGTGGCTGCATGTCAGCCGGGATATGCAGCGGCGGCAGCTCTCCTACGAGGCACCGCGGCAGCACCAGAACCCCCGGGTGCCGGCGGACCCGGAGGCCTGGTGGGTCAGCCGGGAAGCCGCAAGCGGCGAGACACCGCCGGGCGCGACCGTGCTGCCTGCGGACCCGGAGGAATGGTGGGCCCGCTACCCGCGAGCAATGGAAGTGGCCGAGCGCCTGATCCGCCTCACCGACAGCGGCGAGGCACCCTGGCACCTCATCGAAGCCGATGACAGCTACTACCGGGACGCGACGGCCGCCGGCCTGCTGCTCAAGGCCCTTCGCAACCACGAGCCCGCCAATGGCGGCCCGGCCCGCGGCGAGCGGGACCCGGCCCCGGGTCATCCGCAGCCGACGATTCTCGACGCCGTTGATCTCTCCCGCCGCGTGCCTCGGGACGAGTACAAGCCGCGCCTGGCGAAGTTGCAGGCGCAGACCCAGGAACTATTCTGGCAGGCGCACCGGGAGCACCGCTCTCTGGTCGCCGTTTTCGAGGGCTGGGACGCCGCCGGCAAGGGCTCGGCGATCCGTCGGCTCACCGCCGCCGTTGACCCGCGCCTGTACAAACTCGTACAGTTCGCGGCGCCCACGGATGAAGAGCGCGCCCATCACTATCTCTGGCGCTTCTGGCGCCTGCTGCAACGCGACGGTCGCGCCACCCTTTTCGATCGCTCCTGGTACGGCCGCGTGCTCGTGGAACGCGTCGAGGAGCTGACGCCACCGGCAAGCTGGCGCCGCGCCTACAGCGAGATCAACGATTTCGAGGCGCAGCTCGTTGAGCACGGCTGTATCGTGGCAAAGTTCTGGCTGCACATCAGCAAGGACGAGCAGTTGAAGCGCTTCCGGGACCGGGAAGCCAAGCCGCACAAGCAGCACAAGATCAGCGACGAGGACTGGCGCAACCGGGAGAAATGGGCGGATTACGCGCTGGCCGTGGGAGACATGGTGGCGAACACGAGTACCAGAGCTGCGCCCTGGCACCTGGTCGCCGGCAACGACAAGAAAGCGGCGCGGCTCGAGATCCTCGAGCGGCTCTGCGAGCACTTCGAAAGCCAGCTGGGCACCTGACTTCGGCAACCGGCGCGGCGGGAAAGGAGCCCATGCGACTGCACATCATCACCACCGGCGGCACCATCGACAAGGTCTACTTCGACGCCAGGAGCGACTACCAGGTCGGCGACCCGGTCATCGGCGACCTGCTGCGGCAGCTCGGTGTCGCCCTGGAGTTCACGGTCGAGTCCGCCATGCGCAAGGACAGCCTCGACTTGACCGATGCCGACCGGGCCCTGATCCGGGCGCGCGCGGCGGCCTGCCGGGAGCGGCACGTCCTGATCACCCACGGCACCGACGGCATGGTCGCCACCGGCCAGGCGCTCAAGGGCCTGGCCGACAAGACCATCGTCCTCACCGGCGCCCTGCAGCCCGCGGCCTTCCAGCGCACGGATGCGGACTTCAACATCGGCTGCGCCGTGGGCGCCCTGCAGTGTGTTCCCCCGGGCGTCTACATCGCCATGAACGGGCGCGTGTTCGACATCGACAACGTGGTCAAGAACCGCGAGGCGAACCGCTTCGAGGGGTTGGATGAGGCCCCGGCAGCGCTGTGACCTGATAGCGGCCTAACCCGCGTGTCAGCGCCCCGCTTCTTCGTACCTCAGCCTCGTCGCCATTGCTGCTTGTCGCATAACAGGAAGCTCCAGCACCGAGCCATCGGCTCTGCCGTAATGGATGCGCAGCACCGTATCGGGACAGGCGGCGGGGTCTGCCGCCGGGCAGGCAGCGGGGTTGAGCTGGAAGTTGCCGGAGTCTGCCCCGGTAATCGCGATGCGGATACGATGGCCCTGACGAAAGCGCCAGGCGGTGGGAAACAGATCAAAGCGCGCGGAGACCACACGGCCATCGCGCAGCGCCTGCGGATTGTAGTCGGCGCGGCGGAAACCGTGCCACGGCAGCTCCGGCTTCACGTCGACAAGGCCCAGTGCCTGCGCGTCGTTATCGGTGATCGCCTCAGCGAAACCGAGGCGCAGCCGCCCCTCGCTGACATAATGGACCCTGCCATCGGGTGCGACGTCCGACAGATAGACGAATACATCAGCATCGGGCCGGTTGGAGGATACCCTCAGGTTCACGATCGGGTGGCCGATTACCGTCAGCTCATTGGCCAGAGCCCCGGTCTCGTACACCAGCGCAGACTGATCCAGAGTGTTACGCAGCATGAGGTCGTCCGGCGCCGTCATCAACAACCAGCGATTGGAGCCGTTGGCACCGTAGTTGGATGCACTGAGCCAGTCGACCTCAAGGCTATCCATACCGCCCTCCGCGACCGTGGCGCGCGAAAGAGTGCCGCCCGACGACAGGTGGAACGGTGTCGATGCGGCGTCAGCGGGCGGCCACGCCCGGAACTGGCGCCAACCGCTGTTCATCACATACAGCTTCACCGGCGGCTCGGAGGTCCAGCCGCTATCGAGCCCTTTCAGATTGGCATCGAAGAAGCGTAACTCCTCGAAGTTCAGCTGATCCGCATAGGATCCGGCGTAATCAAACAGCTCACGATAGGCCGGTGTGATCTCTAGCGGAATATGGAATCGCGGCGCAACGAAGAGACGGTTCGGCCGATACCCGGCAAGCGTCGCATAGGTGGTAAACCCTCCCTTGGCGAACCCATCGAACCAGCCGACGATATTCAGTACGGCGATATCGGAATCACGTATCGCGCGCGCCAGCATGACGCCAGGGCTGATTTCAGCGTAGGAGTAGTTGCGCTCCTGGAACGACAGAATGCTGTCGATAAAGCGGTACTGTTCTTCCGCCATGCGCACAGGCTGAAGGTTGTCAGCATGTGCTGCGGTGGCGCGTGCATAGTAATGCTCGCTCCGGTCCTGATTATCCGGATACCGGCGCGGCTCAACGACCGCGGGATCGAGTGGAATCTCATCGATCAGCGCGCCGTCACCGTCCTCGTCAACCGCAGGCGCGGTGGCATAGCCACGCGAGCTATCATTGTCGGTAAAGCCTTGCAGATAGTCGCTGTAGCGCTGCAGCCAGCGGATCGCGGTCACTCCGCCAGGCCGGGAGCTGCCGGTGTAGCTCTCGAAAAATATCTGCGAGGGCGCGATACAGCGCAGACCCTCCGGCTGCTCGGCAGCAACGGCAAACTGCGACCAGCCGACATAAGACTGCCCGTGCATACAGACCTGACCGTCAGACCAGGGCTGATCGGTAATCCAGTCGATAAGCGCCGCGCCGTCAGGTCCATGGCGCGGATCGAGCTGCGTCACCGATCCACCGGAGGCGCCGGAGCCACGCATGTCGGCCGAGACGTAGGCATAGCCGCGGGCCAGCAGCGCCTTGACGCCAGGCTTCGCCGATGCATCCATAATAAGGTGGGTAACTCCGCGCTGGAACCAGAGCCCGAGCCGATCAAGCCAGCTGAGGTCCGTGAGCGCAACTGACCGACCATAGGGCGTGTAGGAGAAAATGACAGGAAAGCGCTTATCCGCCGCAGCGCCGTCGAGCGGCTCCTCCGGCACGAACGCATCCACCGCAAGGTGGACTCCGTCGGGACGCCGCACGCGAGAAGTGATCTTCCGCACCGCGGCGTACTCGGCGGGCCTGATCTCTGCCGCACCCGGCAGATCGCCGAGAGCAAATGACGGCCCGGACGGACGCCGGGCGAGGACAAAAGCCACCAGCGCGGCAACGGCGATAACTGCAACAATGACGAGAAGAATCCTGCGCATGCGTCAGCCCTCTTGCAGTGGCAACCGAATCGTGGGTGCCGGACTCCCGTCTCACCCTGTTTGCGCGCCGCCATTCTGCGTGGCACCACAGTCAGCTGGCAAGTGCGCAACACAGCTTTGGGCCCGTCGCCATGCGGGGTGCGCAATGCAGCATTGGGAAGCGGGGGATCAGCCGCGAAGCCGCGCGACGCGAGGCGCCCTCGAGCGTTAGCCCGCTACCCGCAGACCCGGAGGCATGGCGGGCCCGCTACCCCCACGCCCTGGAAGTCTCCGAGCGGCTGATCCGGGAGAACGCGGCGGAGGTCCAAAGCCAGCACCGGAGTGTCGGCTTCTTTTACAGGACGCCGCCTGAAAAGCCGCTTTCCTTCATGCCCTGCGGAAGGTCACCCGCCCGCCGGCCCCTCCAGCACCGCGGGCGCCGTCAGGCGCGCTGCTCCCGCGGCGCCATGAGCCAGGACAGCGCCGGCAGCGCCAGGAGCGCACCGAGCATGTTCCAGAAGAACATGAAGGTGAGCATCAGTCCCATGTCAGCCTGGAACTTGATGGGCGAGAAGATCCAGGTGCCCACGCCCACGGCGAGCGTGAGCCCGGTGAAGGCCACCGCGGTGCCGCTGGACTTCAGGGCCGCGAAGTAGGCCTCCCTCAGGGGCTCACCCCGGCGCAGGTAGAACTGCAGCGCGGAGTAGATGTAGATGCCGTAATCCACGCCGATACCCACCCCGAGGGCGATGACCGGCAGCGTCGCCACCTTCACGCCGATGCCCAGGAAGGCCATGAGCGCCTGGCCCAGCACCGAGGTGATCGCCAGCGGGATGATGATGCAGGCGGTGATGCGCACGGAGCGGAAGTTGAGCAGGCAGAGTACGATCACCACGCCATAAACCCAGAGCAGCATCTTCGTCTGCGCTTCCTCGATGACGATGTTGGTGGCCGCCTCGACACCGGCATTGCCCGCCGCCAGTTCGAAGGTGACATCCCCGGTGTCATAGGTCGCGCCGAACTCCTCCACGGCGGCCACCACACGCTCGAGCGTGGCGGCCTTGTGGTCGTCGAGGAAGAGGATCACCGGCGCCATGGAGCAGTCGGTGTTACGCAGGTTGCTCGGTGCCCGGCTCAGGCTGTTGTTGAGGATGTACTGGTTGCGGCTGATCTCGTGCCACTTCGGGCTGCCCTCGTTCATACCCTGGATGACAAGCTTGGAAACATCCAGCAGCGACAGCGCCGACTGCACCCCGGGCACGGCCTCGAGCTCGGCCTGGAACCGGTCCACCGCCGAGATGAATTCGTAGCTGCCGCATTGCTGGGGCGCGGTCCGGGCCATGACCACGAACACATCCGTGCTGGTAGAATAGTTCTCGGTGAGGAAGGCATTGTCACGGTTGTAGCGTGAGTCGGGCCGGAGCTCGGGGGCGCCCGGGTCCAGGTCGCCGATCTCCTGCTTCTGCCCGTACCAGAGGCCGACGGCAAGCATGACCGCGCAGAAGCCGAGCATGGTGACGGCGGGGCCGCGCTCGGTGATGCGGGCCACCAGCGCCCAGTGCGTAAAGGGGCTGTGGTCCTTGTCCGCACGGTAACGGACGCAGCGATGCGTGATGCCCGTGTAGGAGAGCACCAGCGGCAGCAGCACGAGTTGCGTGAGAATGAGCACGGCGATCCCCGTACTCGCCACCACCGCCAGTTCCTTGATCACCGGGATGTCGATCACCCGCAGCGTGAAGAAACCGACCCCGTCGGACACCAGAGCGATGAACCCGGGCTTGGACAAACGCACGAAGGTCAGCCGCGCCGCATCGATGCGCGAGACCTCGTGGTAGATGAAGTTGCCGAAGCGGTTGACGATCTGCACCGAGTGGCTGATACCCACGGCAAACACCAGGAACGGCACCAGCATGCTGTAGGGGTCCAGCCCCATGCCCAGCGCGTTGAGTATCCCCATCTGCCAGACCACGGCAACGGTCGAGCAGAGCAGGGAAGCGAGCGTTAGCCACCCGCAGCGCGAGTAGATGAAAAGCATCACCGCCGTAATGACAAAGGCTACCAGGAAGAACAGGCCGACGAGGCTGGCGCCGTCGATGAGGTCGCCAACCAGCTTCGCGAAACCGGTAATGCGGATGCGGATATCTTCGGACTGGTACTTGTCCCGCACCAGGCGCTCGAGATCCCTGGCGAAGGCATGGTAGTCGAGCTTCTCGCCCGTTTCCGGATCGCGCTCCACGAGCGGCGCGACGATAATGGCCGAGCGGAAGTCGTTGGCCACGAGGCGGCCGATCTGGCCGGACTTCAGCGTATTCTCCCGCAGGTCTTCGAGCGCCCGTTCGCTGCCGTCGTAGTCGTCGGGGATCACCGCGCCGCCGACAAAGCCCTGCTCGGTCACCTCCTGCCAGCGCACGTTCGGCGTCCACAGCGACTGCAGCGCCGCGCGGTCGACCCCCTTCACATAAAAGACCTCGTCGGTGATGGTCTTCAGCGTTTCCTGGAATTCGGCAGTGAAAATATCGCCCTTGCGGCTCTCGACGATGATGCGCACGGAATTGCCGAGCCCCTTGAGATCATCCCGGCTCTCGAGGAAATTGCGGATGTAGGGGTGCGAGACCGGGATCATCTTCTCGAAACTGGCATCGGGCTTGAGCTGGCTCGCCTGCCAGGCGAAGAACGCGGTCGCCACCGCAAACAGGGCAATCAGCAGCGGGCGCACCGCGAAGACCGCGCGCGCGATCAAGGGTCGCAGGCGGCCGTCGTCGTCCTCGAGGGTATAGCTTTCTACCACGCTCATCGGGGAACTGCCTCCGCCAGCCGGGCGATGCCGCCCATGCCCGCCAGGTAGACGCGGTCACCCACGGGCAGGGCATCGCTGAAGGTGTCGCGATCCGGGTGGCCAAGCCGTCGCAGCGTACCGTCCGCGGCGAGCCGCAGGACGGCACCCCCGGCGCCGACCAGCAACACCTCGTCAGCGCCCAGGGCCGTGCCGCCATAGAGGCTTGGCCCCGGCGGAAGGGGCAGGCGCTCCCAGCGGCGACCGCCGTCGTCGCTGGCAAAGACGTTGCCGCGCAGGCCGAAGGCGAGCACATCGCCGCCGCGGTCTGCGAGGCCAAAGAAGCTGCCCTCGTAGAGGCCCTCGATGCGCTCCCAGCTGGCCCCCGCGTCATGGGAAACGAAGAGCAGGCCCGCCTCGCCACAGAGGTAGAGAACGCCGTCCCGCTCATGGAGGTCGTAATAATGGTAGCGCCCGGGGTTTTCGAGGCCGTCGATGGCGATGCGCCAGGTCGCGCCGCCATCCGCGGTACGGAACAGGTGTCCATAGGCACCGAGGGCGAAGCCGCGGCGCTGGTCGAGAAACAGCACGTCAAGGAAGGGGTCCACGGGGCCGGTCTCGAGAGCCGCCTCCGCATCCTCGAGCGCAAAGCGCGCATCCTCCAGCGCGTACTCGGCGTCCTCCCGGTCCGGGTCGCCTTCGGGCAGCGCCGCGAGCGCCGCCTCGCGGGCCTCGACCCGTTCGGCCGCGTAGTGCTGGAACTGCCGGTTGACCTCCCGGCCATCAAGCTGGAGTTCCCAGGACTGGCCGCCATCGGCGGTACCGAGCACCACGCCACCGTGGCCCACGGCCCAGCCGTGCTCCGCATCGGCAAAGGTCACCGCCGTAAGCAGCACGCTTACCGGGGTCTCTACCTGCCGCCACCGCTCGCCGTCATCGCTGAGCGTTACGAGACCCCTTTCGCCCACGGCAACCAGGCGGTCACCGGCCCGGGCAAGACCGGTGAGCACCGCCTCTGCGGGCTCGGGGACGGGGGGGGCGGGCAGGAACGCAAAGTCCTCCGCCGCGCTTGCCGCGAGGGCCAGGGACAGGAGTGCCCCGGCCACTGCGGTGCGCAGCGCACACCGCAGGCCAGGCCACGCCATCAGCGTCGACCGGCCCGCCGCAGTGCCGAGGGCGTGAAATCGTTGAAGTCGCCCCGGTAGTCGAAGTTGTACTGGTAGCCATCCTCCTCGTTGTCGAGGCCGATGACCACGTAGCGACCGGAGATCAGGTCGTGCAGGGATTCGGCGGCGAGCCAGGGCACGGCCACCTGGTAGTGCATGATCTTGTGGCCTTCCTTGAACTTCCACAGTTCGCCGCGGCCGTCGTAGTGATCGATCAGGGAGATCTGCCAGCTGTCCTCATCGATGTAGAAGGTGCGCCGGGCATAGATGTGCCGTTCACCTTCCTTCAGCCGCGACTCCACGACCCAGACCCGGTGCAGCTCGTAACGCAGGTAGTCGGGGTTCATGTGGCCGGCCTTGATGATGTCCGTGTACTTGAGGTCACCGCGGCGCAGCTGGTAGCTGTTGTAGGGAATGTAGACCTCGCGCTTGCCGACCAGCTCCCAGTTGTAACGATCCGGAGCGCCGTTGAACATGTCGAGGTCATCAGCGGTGCGCAGGCCGTCGGAGGCCGTGCCCGGGCCGTCGTAGGCGATATTGGGCGCGCGGCGTACCCGCCGCTGCCCGGCGTTGTACACCCAGGCCGCCCGCGGGTCCTTCACCTGGTTGATGAACTCGTGGACCAGCAGCACATCACCTTCGAGACGCGCGGGGGCTAGCACCCGCTGCAGGAACACGAACAGCAGGTTGGGGTATTCCTCGGGCGCAATGCGGGCACCGGGCAGGGACTCGTCCTCAAACAGGACCGGCGCGAAGGCGCCGTTCTCCTGCACCGGCGCCTGGATGTAGCGCCGCGACAGGCCGCTGTCGTTGCGGTAGCGGGTGACGTGGTTCCAGATCGCCTCCAGGCCGTTGTGGGGGATCGGGAACGGGATGGTGCCGCCGTAGTTCTCGATACCGTTGCCACCGGGCACCAGCTCGACGTCCGCGGCGGTGTCGAGGATGCGCTGGAACTCGCTGTCCGGGTAGCGGGCGCTGCGCCGGGTCGGGTAGATGGGCATGCGGAAGGTGTCCGGGTAGCGCTCGAACATGGCGAGCTGCCCCGGGGTGAGCTTGTCGGCGTACTGGTCGGCGTTCTCCGCGGTGATGGTGAACAGGACCTCGTCGTCGGCGAAGGGGTCCACAAGGCGCTCGCCTTCCACGTAGTCCTCGGGCAGTTCCCGAAGGCCACCGGTCCAGGGCGGAATCGTGCCCTCCTCGTTGCCGGCACGCTCGGCGCCCATGGGCGTCAGTTCATCACCGCCGAGGCGGGCGAGTTCCTCCGGGCTCAGCGCAGCGAGCGCTGAGCCGGCGCCGGCCGCGAGAATGCCCGCGAGGGCGAGGCCGATGAATCGCTTCTGCATGGTGGTACTCCGCTATTATCGTTAAAACGCTATTGCCAAAAAGCTGTTGCTAAAACGCTACGGAAAAGCTCAGGGACAGGAAGTCCCGGTCCGCCAGTTCATTGTAATCGGCGCCGAAGAAACTCGTGTAGGAAAGTTCCGCCTGGTACACGTTGAGGTAGTCGGCGCGCAGGGCCACGCTCAACGCTTGCCGGCCCTCCACGAAGTTCGGCGCCGGGCCGTAACCATCGACATCGTGCGACCAGGCCACGCTCGGCGTCAGGTTAACACCGGCAAGCGCATCGTTGTACTGCAGGCTCGCCCGGACCTGGTAGCCCCAGGAGGAACCGGTGGTGAAGCCGTCGTCGGTGCAGTATTCCGCGTTGGCGTTGGGCACGACGCCCAGCCCGCCCAGCACCGGGTGCGAATTGCAGCTGACGGGCACGCCGAAAATGGGGCTGGTAAAGGTCTCGAAATCCCCCACGCCATAGGTGGCCGAGCGCCCGTAGTTGATGCCGTCCTCCATGCCGTCGACCCAGGCACCACCGACCTCGGCCGCGATGGACAGGCGATCGGCACCGAACACCTGCTCGTAGAAACGGATCACGCTGATCTGCGCCTGCGTGTACTCGACGTTGTCGTAACCGGCCACGTAGGCGCCGGGGCCTGCGGCCAGGGAGCGCGCGGTCATCGGTGACCACTCCGCGAAGGAGCCGAGGGCGAGTGCCTGCAACAGGTCGACGGTATTGATCTGCAGCGGCAGGTCCGGCCGGTAGCTCAGCTCGCCGGCGACGGCCCAGAAGCCGACGTTGGTGGCGAAGGTGAAGCCGTAGACCTCGATGTCCTCGGGGAACTCGAAGAAGAAGTTCGGCTGCACCGCCGGGTTCAGGAACGGCTGGCCGAAGGCCTCCGTCGTGTTGATCGCGCTGAAGATCGGCGTGCGGGAGTGGTAGTTGATGTAGTAGAGGCCGAACTCGGTGCCGTTCAGGGAATCCATGAAATAACGCGCCGAGATGCCGTACTGGCCGCCGTCATCGGGCTCGTCATCCGGGGCGCGGGCGATGGTCAGGCCCGCGGCTTCCTGGGCGCCGTCGGGCGCGCTCGTGACCCCCGTCAGATAGTTGCAGCCGCCACCGTAGGGGTCCGCTGCGTTCCAGTAGGTACCGCACTCGTCGAGGATCGTGCGCTGCCAGTCATACTGGTAGAAGGCCTCCACGGTGAGGTTGTAGGTCACGCCGACGTTGGCGTAGAGCATGCCCACGGGCAGCAGCGCCTCGCGGATCTCCGTGCCCGGGCGGCGGATGGCCGTCACGTCGAAGGGACTGATCACGTTGACACCGTTCTGGATGAACAGCGACTCGCCCCAGTTGAGGGCCATGTTACCGGCGCGCAGTTCCACCGGCATCTCGCCGACGTCGAACTCGCCGTAGACGTAGGCATCGAGCAGCTCGATACCCTTGCCCTGGGCGAGGTCCTCGAAGTCGGAGGTATCCAGTTCGTCCCCGGGCACATAGCCATTCGCCGCGTGGCCGTGATCGACCTCGTCGTTTTCCAGCGCGTAGTCGTACCAGTATTTCACCCGGCCGAAGACACCCCAGTTGCCCGCGTTGAGATCGAGGTCGTGGAGACCCGTCAGGCGGAACGAGTAGAGGTCACCCTGGTCGTAGTTCAGGTTGCCATCGTCCGTGGTGGACGAGGAGGCACGCCCCTCGCCGCCGGTGTTGCCCGGCGACAGCACCCGGTTCGACGGGTCATCGGCGCGCCAGCTGGCGCCGAGCGTGATGTTGGAGCGCAGCGTGGCCTCGAAGGGGCCGATATCGAAGCCGGCGGCGGTGGCACCGCCGGCAAGCAGCGAGCTGGCAACGGCGACGGCGGTGGTCAGGGCGTGGCGGGGGAGTCTCACGGGCGTATCCTCCGGGGCTGTTTATTATGTTGCGCACCTCACGGTGCACCGTGCGTCAAGACGCTACACCGCTGTACCCCCGGCGCCTTTGCGCTCGATCAAGGTTTTCGGTGTTTACCGTGCCAACATTCTACCGCGCGCCGATGTAGCCGAAAAGGTGTCCCGCGATTTTTCGCAGCTGGATTTCATCGGAACCCTCGGTGATGCGGTAGCGCCGGTGGTGCCGGTAGTGATGCTCGAACTGCTTGTAGCGGGAGTAGCCCAGGCCCCCGTGCACCTGGATGGCGGCGTCCGCGGCCTCGCAGGCCAGCCGGTTCGCCCGGTAGTTGCACATGGCGACCTTGTCCGAGAGAGCCCTGGCGACCTCGCGCTTGTTCATGGTGTCCATGCGCGCCGCCACCTCGAGGGTCAGGGCACGGACCAGTTCATAGTCCGTCTGCAGCTCGGCGAGGCGGAACTGGATCGCCTGGTTCTCCGCCAGCGGGCGGCCGAAGGTGTGCCGCTCCCGCGCCCAAGCCACCGACTCGCCGATGCAGTAGCGCGCCGTGCCCAGGCTCGAGGCCGCCTGGCGGATGCGGTTCTCGTGCACGAAGTGCTGCGCCACCGCGAGGCCGAGGCCACGCTCGCCGAGGATGGCACTGTCCGGCAGCCAGACATCCCGCAGCGAGACCCGCGGGTGGTCCGTGGGCATGTTGAAGGTCCACAGCCACTCCTCGATAGTGAAGCCGGGGCTCGGGTTCGGCATGACGAAGCAGGTGATCCCCCGCGCATCGCCATCCTCGCCCTCGCTGCGCGCGAAGATGAGGATGTGCGTCGCCACGTGGGCACCGGTCGTCCACATCTTTTCGCCGTTCAGCAGCCAGCCGTCCACCCCGTCGCGCCGGCAGGGTTCCGCCCGCGTCTCCAGCCAGGTCGCATCCGAACCGTGCGCCGGCTCCGTGAGGCCGAAGGCGACCGCCACCTCGCCGTTGATGCTGCCGGGGATGAAGGCTGCCTTCTGCGCTTCCGTGCCGAAGTCGCGGAACGCCAGCGTGGTCGGGAAATTGCCGACGATGGAGTGCTCGTTCTGCAGATCGCAGTGCAGGCCGATGCCCTTCGCCGCGAGGTGCTCGCGGACGACGGCCATCTGCCAGTTGCTGGCGTCGCCGCCGCCGTATTCCGCGGGCAGGGCAAAGCCGAGGAAGCCGGCTTCCCGCGCGCGCCGACGCGCCTCCGCCAGCAGCGCTTCCCAGTCCGGGTGCGGCTTGCCGTCGTCATCCCAGTCGGTGCGCGCATACTCGCGGCGGTGGTCGAAGAAGCGCCGGTTGTCGCCCTCGGCCTCGAGGGGCGCGAGTTCCCGCTCGATGAACGCGTCGAGCTCCGCGAGGAAAGGCTGCAGGGTCACGGGGTCGGGCTGGGTCATGGGGTGGCTCCCTCCGGAAGGTCGTCGGGCCAGCGCTCGGCTGCCGCGCTGAAACCGCTGTAGCGCGGGTTGTCGATGGCCAGCCGCGCCAGCGTCCGCCGACGCAGGTAACCGAGCGTGCGCTCGTCCGCGGGCAGGCGCCCGTCGCGGAGGGCCCGGGCCAGGGCAGCAGGCACTGCCTCGCCCTCCCCGGCTCCGACCCAGTCGCCCGCCGCGGCATCCAGCGCCGCGAGCACCGGCGCCAGCGCCTGTTCGCGCCGCAGCGTGGCCAGCGCGTTGCGGGCGATACGCGCCTCGAAGGCAGCGCGCCCTTCGAGGGCGGGCTGTACCTCCCGCTCGATGAACTCGCCGACGGCGGCGAGCAGTTCCGTTGCCGTGGTCGTCACAGGTGGTCCTCCAGCAGGAGCAGCAGGTCGATCTCCGCCTCCGACAGCCGCCGGCCCACCGCGGCGCGTTCTAGAGACGGGTCCCGCCCGCTGCGGTGCAGGTCGAGCATGGTCAGGCAGACGAGTCCCCAGTCCAGGGCGGCGAAGACCTCCCAGTAGTGCAGCTGCGCGACCGTCGGTGCCCAGCCGGCCGCTGCACGGTAGGCGTCCAGCAGGTCCTCGTAAGCACCGAAGCCGCCCACGGGCCGGTCACTGCGGCCGAAGCGCCAGACGTTGGCACAGAGATAACCGAGGTCTTCTGCCGGGTAGCCGAGGTGGGCACGCTCCCAGTCGAGAACGGCCTCGAGGCCGTCGGGGGTAACCAGCAGGTTGCCGCAGCGAAAGTCGCCGTGAACCAGGCGCTGCGGCGCCGGGTCGGGCGCATTTGCCTCGAGCCAGCCGAGGGCAAGCTGGAGTACCGGCGATACGTTGCCAAAACCGTCGAGGAGAGCCTGGAGCCGTGCCAGCCGGGTGCCGTGCCCGTCGCGCGGCAGCGCCGGCGGCAGGTCGTCCGTGGGCAGCGCGTGGATGGCGGCGAGAGCGCGGCCGCAGGCAGCGGCCAGGCCCTCGAGCGCCGGGGCATAGCGCTCATCGCGAAACAGCTTCTGTGGCAGCGCCTCCCCCGGCAGCCGGTCCATCAGGTACCCGGTCCCGAGGCCATCCGCCCCGGCGAGTTCCGCGCGCACGGCGGGTACGGGCACGCCGCCGCTAGCGGCGAGGCGCAGGAGCGCAGCCTCCACCCCGAGATCCAGCGGCAGCAGGGCCTCTTCGCCGCCGCCGGCCACGCCGGCGGGGAGGCGCCGCAGGATCATGGGCTCTGCGGCGAGAGTGCCCTGCGCATCGCCCGGCACCCAGTCGAAGGCCCAGGTCTCCATGTTCGCTCCCCCGCTCAGGCGGCGCAGACCCCGCACCTCGCCGCCACCGAGGCGCGCGGCGAGCCCGGCGGCGAGGCCGGCCTCAGGCAAAGCGGAAGGCATTGACCGGCTCCCCCGCAGTCACTTCACCCTCAGCGCCCACGCAGTCGTCGTGGGCCAGGCGCCTGAGCAGCCCGCTATCGCCGCTGGCCTGGGCGAGGCAGCGCCCGCCGTCGCCGAGGCGGCAGACGACGACGCCCGTCGCCGGGCCCGCGCGATCGTAGCGCACGGCATGGGCTTCGACGTGTACAGCCTCGGTACCCACCGGATCGCGAAGCCGCGGGTGCCGGTCCGTTGGAACCGCGGCCTGAGCGGCGCCCGGGTCGCGGCCGGCCCAGGGATGCGCCGGCGGTTCCACGCCGTAAATGCCCACGGCGTGCTTGGTGAGGTAGCCGCCATTCGCCGTCACCAGGCCATAACCGCTGCCGGCCCCGCGCAGGCGGGCCACCATCTCGGCGATGGCGTGGGTCGAGTAATTGTTGCCGGGGCCACCGAATAGTGTCAGCCCACCGGTCACGGTCACGCCGCGCGGATCGTCCACGGCAATACCGAGGCTGTCGCAGGCGACGGTGACGGCGGACGGAAAGCAGCTGTACAGGTCGAACCGGTCGATCGACTCGATGCCGATGCCGGCCTGCGACAGGGCCTCGCCGGCGGCGGCGGCCAGGGCCGGGGAGCGGTGGAAGTCCTCGCGCTCGGCGGCGTACCAGACGTCGTTGGCCTCCGCCCCGCCGTGCAGGTAGACCCAGCGCGACGGATCGATGCCCTGGCGCCGGGCCTCGCCCACGGTCGTCAGGAGCACCGCCGCCCCCATGTCGACGCCGGCAATCGCGTTCATGCACTTGTTGTAGGGCCAGGTGATGATGCGGTTGCCGTCCGCCTCGGACAGGGCCACCTCGGCTGTGAGGGGCTCCCGGCGCCAGGCGTAGGGGTTGGCGGCGGCGACGGCACTCATGGCGGCGATCATCTTCCCGAGCTGCGCGCGCTGCTCCCCCTCATCGAGGCCGCGGGCGTGGCGCAGGGCGCTCTCGAAGAGCGGATAGGTGACAATCGGCTCGAACAGGCCGTGGGCATGCTCCGCGGGAAGACTCGACGGCTTGCCGGCGCCGAGGTCTTCCGCCGCCCGGTCACCACCCTCGCGCCAGGCCGGCAGGTCACCGCCGGCACGCAGGGTACCGAGAAGCGTGGCCATGAGCTCCGCCCCCGTGAGCAGGAGCATGCGGTAGCGCCCCTCGACCAGCCAGTCGGCCCCGCGGTTGATGAACCACTGCGGCAGGTTGCCGCCGTAATCGCTGGTCAGCAGCGTCGGGCGCATGCCGAGGCGCTCGGCCAGGAGGGCACCGGGGTTCGGTGTCAGCAGCGGCGCCAGCTGCGGCACCTGCTGCGCAAGAAAGGGAATCGTCACCAGCGCGTCGACAGCCTCCGGCGCGATGCCGGCATCGGCCAGCGCTCCGGTGGCCACCTCGGCCAGGGCGTCCACGGGCGTTCGTGCCGGGTCCTGATCGCGCCAGGTCTGCTGGCTGACGCCGACAACGATGGGGGTGGCATCCTGCACCATGCCGTTAGTCTCCTTGCTTGGCGGGGCGGCGGCAGTGTACCGGTGACCACCCGGTAGCCGCTACACTGTCCCCCTTCGACGGAGGATCCGGCCCATGCGTCCACGCCGATGCCTGCGACCCACCCGCTACCAGACCCCCTCCCGGCACGGCGCGAGGCATGTTGCCGGTCGCCCGATCCGCCGGTTCCCCCTGCTGCCCGCCCTGCTCGCCGGCCTGCTGCTCGCGCCGCCCGCCGCTGCCTGGGGCCCCCAGGGCCACCGGGTGGCCGGCGCCATGACCGAGGACCTTCTCAACCCCGGGGCGGCGGCGGCCGTGCGAGCCATCCTCGGCGACGAAGCGCTCGCCGAGGCGTCGACCTGGGCAGACCGCATGCGCAGCGACCCGGCACCCTTCTGGCAGCGCGAGGCGGGGGCCTACCACTACGTGAACATCCCGCCCGGGGCGAAGCGCTACGACCCGCGCCAGGCACCGGCCCGGGGCGATGCCTTCACCGCCCTGGCGCGATTCCGGCAGGAACTCGAAGACCCGGCGACGCCCGCGCCGCGGCGGGCGCTGGCGCTGCGCTTCGCCCTGCACATCATCCAGGATCTCCACCAGCCCCTGCATGCCGGCGGGCGCGATGACCGCGGTGGCAACGATTTCGCGGTGATCGTGGACGGGCGGCGCAGCAACCTGCACCGGCTCTGGGACTCCGGCCTCCTGGCGAGCGGACGCTACGCCGATCAGCAGCTGCGGGCGCGGCTGGAGGCGCGCTACGGGGACGCGCTTGCAGGCCCCTGGCGGGAGCCGGATCCGGCGCAGTGGATCGCCGAAAGCCTGGCCTTGAGCCGTGACCTCTACCCGCCCTCACCCGCGATCGATGACGCCTACATCCAGCGCTTCCGCCCGGTCGCCGAGCGCCGCATCGCCCAGGCCGCCGCCCGCGGCGCGGCCTGGCTCAACGCGCTTTATGCCAGCGGACCGCAAGAGGCGGCGGAGGCACCGGCAACGCCACCGGCGCGCTGGTGGCAGCGCCTAAAAGATTTCCTCGAGGAAATTCTCTAGCGCCTGGTGGGAGCGGCGGTCGGCGTCGTCGCTGTACACAGTGCCGAAATCCGGATCGTTCGCCTCGGGGTTGGTAAAGGCGTGCATCGTGTTGCCGAAGGCGTGGAGCTGCCAGTCGGCACCCGCGGCGGTCATTTCCTTTGCCAGCTCGAGGACGCTGTCCGGCTGCGCCATGGGGTCGTCCCAGCCGTGCAGGCAGAGGACCTTTGAACGGATAGGCCGCGGTGCATCGCCGGTGTTTCCCGGCGCCGTGAACAGCCCGTGAAAGGAGACCACGCCAAGGACATCGCTGCCGCTGCGTGCGAGGTCCAGGACGCAGAGCCCGCCGAAGCAGAAACCGATGGCCGCGACCCGCTTGGCATCGACCTCGACCTGCTCCCGCAGCACCTCCACGGCGCGGTGCATGCGCCGGGCAACGCGGTCGCGATCCTCGAGGAACGGCGCCAGGAGCGCCTGGTTTTCCTCGGTACTGGTGCCGCGCACACCCTTGCCGTACATGTCCAGGGCAAAGCCGACGTAGCCCTGCTCGGCCAGCGCCCGCGCCTTGCCCTCCTCGAAGGGGGTACGGCCGGCCCAGGCGTGGGCAATGGCCACCGCCGGCGCCGGCCCGCGGTCCGGATCCCAGGCCAGGTAGCCTTCCAGCGTGACACCGTCACAGTCGTATTCGATCAGCCGTTCCTGGATTGCCATGGTGTTGCCTCCCTTTCTCTCGTGACTCTCATGTCTCTCGTGTTTCTCGTGCGATTGATCACGCGATGCCTCGCCGGGCCGCAGCGGGCCCGGACGCTACCCTGACAGCGGCGCGGATCCCGCCTGGCCGCTCTCAGGCGGCGACGTAGGCTTCCGGGTCGAGGCGCCGCATTTCGCCCTCGATCCAGGCCTCCAGCTCGCGCATGAGCGGCTCCGGTTCCCGGCCCGCCGCATCCACGGGCAGGCCGATGGATACGTCGATGACCCCCGGGATGAACCAGAAGGAGCGCCGGGGCCAGCAGCGCGCGGAGGTGACTGCGATGGGGATCACCGCCGCACCGGTGGCACAGGCCAGGCGCGTGGCACCGGTCTTGTAGACGCCCTGCTTGCCGCGCTCGGTACGCGTGCCCTCCGGGAACATGATGACCCACTTGCCACCATCCATCAGTTTGACACCCTGGCGCGCCACCTTGTTCCAGGCTTCCGAGCGCTTGCTGCGGTCGATATGGATCATCTCCAGGCGGCCGAGGGCCCAGCCGAAAACGGGGATACGCAGGAGTTCGCGCTTGAAGACGAAAGCGAGCGGATGCGGCATCACGCTCGGGAAGAAGAAGGTCTCCCAGGTGGACTGATGCTTCGCGCAGAGAACGACCCGGCGGTTGTCGTCGGGCCCCGGCAGGTGCTCCCAGCCGTGGATCCGGTAGCGCACGCCCCCGACCACGCGAACCGCGGCGATCGCCGCGCGCAGCCAGGGCACCGCGATCCACCACCAGAGCCGACCGGCGCCGACAAACAGCGACAGGAGCAGCAGCAGGAGCCCTGCCGGAACCACCGACAATGCGATCCAGCAGAAGACGATGACCGAACGGATGACGCGCATCATGCGGTCGCTATCCCGGCGCCGGCCGCGCCGGTGTCACCACCGCGGCCTCGCTCTACGGAAGTCACGAAGTCGGCGATGGCGGCGTAGGCCTCCTCCGCCTCCGGCAGCTCCGGCGTGAACAGCTGCCAGACGTGCACCATGTGGGGCCAGGTCTGCAGCGTGACCGGCGAGCCCGAGGCCTGGGCCTTGGCCGCATAGCGGCGCGCATCGTCGAGCAGCATCTCCGCGCGGCTGGCCTGGATCAGCACCGGCGGCAGGTCGCGGAGGCTGCCCCGCAGCGGCGAGACCCGCGGGTCCTTCGGCGGGATGCGCCAGCTGAACCAGTAGAACCACCAGAGCAGGATCGTCGGCACCTTGAGGAGCTTGCCGAAAGCCGGACCCAGCATCGGGTCCGTGGGCGCATTCAGGCGCAGGCTGGGGGAGGTCATGGTGACATCCGTGGACGGGGACAGCGCGATGGCGGCGTCGGGCTGACGCAGCCCGGCATCGCGGGCCCAGGCGATGACCTCCAGGGTGAGGCTGCCGCCGGCGGAATCCCCCGCAACGAGCAGGAAATCCGGCGGCTCCATGTCCTGCGGGCCGTTGTGCAGGATCCAGCGCAGGGCGTCCCGGCAGTCGTTGATGCCGTCGATGCGGCGGTACTCCGGGCACAGGCGGTAATCCACGGCAAACACCGCAGCGCCGAGCAGGCGGGACAGGCGGTCGGTAATGGGACGGTGGCTGGTGGGGCTGCCGGCGAACCAGGCGCCGCCGTGAAGGTAGAGCACCCGCCGGCGGCTGTCGGCCCCGGGCGCCAGTACCCACTCGCCGCGGATCGCATCGCTCTGCACGGGCTCGATGCGGCTCGCCAGGGCCCTGGTCTCACCCAGCTCATCCATCATGCGGCGGATCGCGGCGAGCCGCTCCCGGCCGCTGTAGCGGCCGATGTTCCCGGTCAGATCGCCCACGGCGCGCACCACGTCGCGATGAGCGGCGCTGGGCGGGTCGGCATCGGGCGGCGGCAACGGCGTGTCGAGATAGCGCAGGTTTTCGCCCCGCAGGTAGAACACACTGAAGGCGATGAAGGCGAGGACGATGAGCAGCGCCGTAACCATGATGCACTCCCGGGAGAAAAGACCGGCATTAAACCAGACCGGCCGCGGCACACCAAGGGCGCCGCCGGCCGCGCAGCGGGCGCTGTACACCCCGCCGCAAACCCGTATATTGGGGGGTTGGGCGCCGCCGGCCTGGCGTCACGACCCGAGCGGGAACGTCGCATGAAGAAACCGGTCAGCAAGGAGGATCTGCGCGCGGAGCTCGAGGACGCCATGGGGCGCTTCCTCGAGGAAGGCGGGAGCATCGAACAGGTGCCGCAGGGCGTCAGCGGCCGCGACGGCGACGCGCCGCCCAGGCACGGCACCCGGGAGCTGTTCATCGAGCCGAAGGCAACGCGAACGCAGATTCCCGAGGTGATCGCCGCCCTGGACGCCCGCCGCAGGCCGCCGAAGCGCCCACCGCAGCGCAGCGGACGCGGCCCGCGCCGCAAGCTCATCTACGACGATTTCGGCGAGCCGCTGCGCCACGTCTGGGTCGAGGATTGAGCCCTTCGTGAACTGCCGCCCGGTCGGTGCCGTATAGTGCGCAACGACCGGAGGACTGCATGATCACGCTCGAAGAAAGCATCGACGTCGCGCGCCCACCCGCGGAGGCCTTCCGCTACGTGAGCGATTTCCGAACGACCGCCGAGTGGGACGCCACGGCCTTTCGCGCCCGCAAGGATACCCCCGGACCGGTCGGCGAAGGCACGGAGTACGTCGTCGATTGCAGCCTCCCCGTGGGTTCCGTACGCATCCGCTACCGGGTGACCGGCTTTCGGGCCGACGGGTACATCGAGCTGACCGGCGACTCGCGCCTGTTCACCGTGACCGACCGGATTACCTTCAGTGCCCGTGAGGATGGCGGCACGCATATCGGCTACGTCGCGGACTTCGCCTACAAAGGTCCGCTGGCCAGCCTCGAGGGCGCGCTCCGCCCCGGCATGGAACGCATGGGCAAAAAGGCGCTGGAAGGGATGCGCCACGCCCTTGAGGACCGCCCGGCTCCGCCCGCCATCTCTGCCTGCAACGCGCGGGCGGATCGACTCGTGCTGCCGGGCCTCGCCCTCTTCAGCCGCCTCGGCTACCGCCGCGGCAGGCGCCGCTGGGAGCCGCTATCCGCCGACCTGGCCGGGCGCCACGCGGTGATCACCGGGGCCAGCTCCGGCATCGGCCGCGCCACCGCCCTGCGCCTGGCGGAACTCGGCGCAACGCTGACCCTGGTCATGCGTGATGCGGGGAAAGCTGAGGCCACCGTCGCGGCCCTCCGCGCCGAAAGCGGCAACGGCGCCATCCGCGCGGAGCTCGCGGACTTGAGCCTCATGGCCGACGTGGATGCCCTCGTCACCCGCCTCGGCGAGGCGGGGGAGCCGATCGATATCCTGGTGAACAACGCCGGCGCCCTGTTCAACCCGCGGCGGGAGACCGCCGAGGGGCTCGAGGCGAGCTTTGCCCTGCTGCTGCTCAGCCCCTACCGCCTGACCCGTGGCCTGCTGCCGCTACTGAAGGCGGGGGGCGGTGGCCGGGTGATCAACGTGGTCTCCGGGGGCATGTACTCGCAGCCGCTGGCCGTGCGCAAGCTCATCGCCCGGGAGGAGAACTACTCCGGCTCCGTCGCCTACGCGCGCTGCAAGCGCGCCCTCATGGTCACCACGGAGCAGTGGGCCGACGACTGGGCCAGCGACGGCATCGTGGTCAACGCCATGCACCCGGGCTGGGCCGATACACCGGGTGTGGAGAGTTCGCTGCCCGGCTTTCACCGGCTGACGCGCCGCATCCTGCGCAGCCCGGAGGAAGGGGCCGACACGGTGATCTGGCTCGCGGCCGCGCCGGAAGCCGGCGAGGCCAGCGGCCTCCTGTTCCTCGACCGGGAGCCCAGGACCACGCACCTGCTCGCACGTACCGCGGAGGAGGAAACCCCGGAGGAACGCGACGCCCTGCGCGCGTTTCTCGCCGAGCAGGACGCGGCCTTCCCCGCCGCCGTTGCAAAGGTGGCTGCCGCCCGCTAGCTTGGCGTCGACGCCCTGCCGAGGACAGCCCGTGAACGACGCCCTGCGCCCCTTCACCATCGCCGTACCCGATGCGGACCTTACGGACCTGCGCGAGCGCCTGCGCCGCACGCGCTGGCCGGACGCGGAGACCTGCGACGGCTGGGACCAGGGCATGCCCCTGGCCTACACCCGCGACCTCGCGGCCTACTGGGCCGAGGCCTATGACTGGCGCCGCTGCGAGGCCCTGCTCAACCAGTGGCCGCAGTTCATCACCACCATCGACGGTGTCGATGTTCACTTCCTGCACCGCCGGAGCCCGAACCCGGATGCCCTGCCGCTGGTAATCACCCACGGCTGGCCCGGATCAATCATCGAGTTCCACAAGGTGATCGAACCGCTCGCCGACCCCGCCGCCCATGGCGGCGATGCCCTGGACGCCTTTCACGTGGTGGTGCCCTCCCTGCCCGGCTACGGGTTTTCGGGCAAGCCGGCCCGCGCGGGCACGGGCGTGGAGGCAATCGGCCGCTGCTGGGGCCAGCTCATGGCCCGCCTCGGTTACGAGCGCTACGTCGCCCAGGGCGGCGACTGGGGCAGCGCGGTGACCCTGAGCATGGCGCAGACGGAAACCACCCACTGCGCCGGCGTGCACGTGAACATGCCCATCGTCGCCCCGGACCCGGAGACCCTCGAAGCGCCAAGTGAACAGGAGCAGTGCGCCTTCGCCGCCATGGAGTTCTATAACCGCTGGGACTCGGGCTACTCGAAGCAGCAGGCGACGCGGCCGCAGACCCTCGGCTACGCCCTCGCCGACTCGCCGGCGGGGCAGCTGGCGTGGATCATGGAGAAATTCCAGGCCTGGACAGACTGCGAGCAGGACGGCGTGCGCCACCCCGAGCACGCCCTCGGCCGCGACGAGATGCTCGACAACATCACGCTCTACTGGCTCAGCAACAGCGCCGCCAGTTCCGCGCGCCTGTACTGGGAGAGCTTCAACGACCCGGACCTGTCACCGATCGACCTGCCGGTGGGCTGCTCCCTCTTTCCCCGGGAGATCTTCCAGTGCAGCCGGCGCTGGGCCGAAAAGCGCTTCCGCAACCTCGTCTACTGGAATGAGCCGCCGCGCGGCGGCCACTTTGCCGCCTTCGAGCAGCCCGGCATCTTCGTCGAGGAACTGCGCGGCGCTTTCCGCGGCCTGCGCTGACCTGCGCCGAGCGGCCCGCTCAATCCGTGGCGGGCGCCGTGACCCGCGCCGGATCCTCCGCCGGCACCGGGGCCGGGTCCCCGCCGCGGGTGGCGATGCGGGCGAGCACGCCGAAACCGATGGCGAGAGCGGCGAGGACCACGATGACGGTCTTCCAGCTCATTCAGGCCACCTCCCCGAGGAGGATGTCGGCCAGCCGGGCCCGGTGCCAGGCGCCATCGCCCCAGAGCACCTCGCTGTGCTTCTGGCGCTTGAAGTAAAGGTGCACGTAGCACTCCCAGGTGAACCCGATACCGCCGTGGCACTGCACGGAACGGCCGGAGGCGAAGGCCGCCATGTCCGAGGCCGAGGCCTTGGCCATGTGCGCGAGCTGCAGGGCCTTCCCGGGCTCGTGATCCAGGGCGCAGGCGGCGTTGTAGAGCAGTGACTTGCTCTCATCCACGCGGGTCATGACGTCCACGAGCTGGTGCTTCACCGCCTGGAAGAAACCGAGGGGCCGGTCGAACTGCTTGCGCGCTTGGGCGTACTCGACCGTCGTCTGCAGCTGCCATTCCCCCGCGCCCACCATGTCGGCGGCGAGGAGCATCCACAGCGCGGGCATGGCGGCGTGGAAGGCCGCGAGGCCGTTGCGCCCCACCGGTTCCGCCGCGGCCTCCTCGAAGGTGACCCGGCCCTGGTCGCGGGTGAGGTCGACGATCGTGTCCGGTGCGACGGTGACGCCCTCGGCGTCGCTGGCGAGCCAGTAGAGGCCGAGGCCGCTTTCGTCCTGGGCAGCCACCAGGAGGCGCTCCGCCTTGCGAGGTTCCTGCACGAAGCAGGCGGTGCCCGAGAGGCGCCCGCCCTTCGCCGTCACGGGACTGTCCCCGGCGTGCCAGGACCCCGCGGCATTGGCGAAGGCCAGCGTCGCCGAGCGGCCCGCGGCGATCTCCTCGAGGGCTGCGGTGCCGCCGTCAGCCGCCGCGAGCACGTAGCTGGCCGCGAGCGTGGCCGCGAGGGGCCCGGGGAACGCGGCGCGGCCGTGCTCCTCCATGAGGCCGGCGACCGCGACCGCCGGCAGCCCCAGGCCGCCGGCGCTTTCCGGAACGGCGAGTGCCGTCCAGCCCAGCTCGACCATGGCCGGCCACAGGTCTTCCCGCCACGCAGCCGCACTGGCCGCCTCCGGGTCCGGGTTGGCGGCGACCAGCGCATGCAGCCGGTCCACCGGCAGGTGCTCGGCAAAGAACTTGCGCGCGGAATCCTTGAGCAGCGCGCACTCGTCGCCGAAGCCGAAATTGGTGGGTTGCGTCACGGTGTCCTCCTGCCTCGACCTACTACTTGGATTTAGCCAGGCCGAGCACGCGCTCGCCCAGGATGTTGCGCTGGATTTCGCTGGTCCCCGCGGCGATCGTCATGCCGTAGGAATTCATGTACGCCAGGGGCCACTGTCCACCGGTGGGCGCATGCTCGTCGGCCAGGTACAGCGTGGAAGCGGGCCCGGCCACCTCGAGGCCGAGGCGGGCCGTATCCTGGGCGAGCTCGCTGATGAGCAGCTTGTACTGCAGCTGCAGGCGCATGGGGTGGTCCTGCAGCGCCGGCACCCGGGAGCGCCGCTGGTTCTGCTGCAGGGCCTCCTCGCGGATGAACTGGCGCACGATGCGGTCGCGCAGCAGGGGGTCATCCGCTGCGGTGCCGTTACCGCGCGGGGTCTCCTGTGCCAGCGTGCGCAGGTTCCGCGCCGTGGGGGAAAAACTGGTTTTCGAGGTCAGGCCGCCGGAGCGCGGCGTGACCAGCTCACCGCCGCCGCGCTCATGAAGCAGCGTGGTCATGGCCACCTGCCAGCCTTTGCCGAGCTCGTCGAGGCGGTAGCTGTCGTCGACCTCGAGGTCCTCGAAGATCACCTCGTTGAAGCCCGTCTCCCCGGTGATCTTGATCAGCGGGCGCACGGTGACGCCCTTGCCGAGGGCGGAGCGGATCGGCACCACGAAGTAGGAGAGCCCGTCGTACTTGTGGCTCTTGTCCGTGCGCAGCAGCAGTATCATCCACTCGGCGAAGTGGGCCAGGGACGTCCATACCTTGTGGCCATTGATCACCCAGCGGTCGCCGCGGCGCTCCGCGAAGGTCTGCACGCTGGCAAGATCCGACCCGGCCCCCGGCTCCGAGAAGCCCTGGCACCAGATGTCCTCGCCGGAGAGGAGCCGCGGCAGCAGCCGCTCCTTTAGCGGTTCCTGCGCGTGGTAGAAGAGCGTCGGTGCGGCCATGCCGAGGCCGATGACATTGGGCAGGAAAGGCGTCCGCGCCGCGAGCATTTCCTCGTTGGCCACCCGCTGGCAGTTCGTGCGGCCGCCGCCGCCGACGGCTTCCGGGTAGTCGCAGCCGACCAGGCCGGCGTCGTAAGCCGCCTTCTGCCAGGCCTGCAGCCAGTGCAGCTGGGGCTCGGTCATGATCTCGATGGCCGACTGGGGCAGCCGCACCGGCGACTCTCCCGGGTGGTTGTCGCGCAGCCAGGCGCGGCAGTAAGCGCGGAACTCGGCCTGTTCGGGCGTATCCTTGCGTTCGCTTTCCGACATGAACGGGGTCCTTGGGCTGTGGGTCATCGGGCGCAGGAAGTGTGGAGCATTGCTCGGCCAGCGGCAAGCAATGCTCAATGACGGGGCGGCGCGACGCCTCAGTAGTGCGGCGGGGGCGGCTCGTCACCGTCCCCCGCCGGCACCCGCTCGTCGAGGGCACGCACGCGCGCGGCGAGCAGGCTGACCTGTTTTTTCAGCTCGAGGAGCGCCTGCTGCTGCTCGGCATAGGCCTGGTCCAGGGCGTGCAGGGTGTCGCCCTGGAACGCAAGCTCGGTCTGCAACGCCTCCAGCGCCGCCTGCAGTTTCTCGTCCGCCATCGCCTGACCTGTACGCCTGCCTCGGGGGCCCCGTAACATACACTGCCGACGCAGCGACACAAACAGGCCGACCCGGAGAGCACCATGGCTGGACGCATCGTTTACCGAACCGACGGCGGCCGCACCTGCCCGCGCTGCGGCGAGCCGCTCGCCGCCTGCCGCTGCGCGGAAGACGCCGCCGCGACGCCTGCGGGAGATGGCATCGTGCGCCTGCGCCGGGAGCGCAAGGGACGCGGCGGCAAGGCGGTCACGCTGGTCGACGGTGTGCCGCTCCCGGCGCCGGAACTCAAGAAGCTGGCGAAGCGCCTCAAGCAGCGCTGTGGTGTCGGCGGGGCCATCAAGGACGGGCGGATCGAGATCCAGGGCGACCAGCGCGAGGTCCTGAAGGACCTGCTCGAGGCCGAGGGTTTCAGGGTAAAACTCGCTGGCGGCTGAGAAGACAGGAAACAGCCAGTTTTGGCATTTTTGGCCCTCTTTTTTCGATTTATAGCTACTTTATTCTGCAATTTACCGCCCCTGCCTCCCCCCTCCAGGCGCAGCTTACGTCACTTTCCCCAGCCCATCGCTAAAAAAGATCACGTAACCCTCTATTTTTTATTGAATTTGGCCTTTTCCCTGTGCTACACCTAATCGCGTGGGATGCTCCGGGGTACGGGCGCGAGGCCGCAGCACAAGCGGTCGCGCCGGGGAAAGAACAAGCACAAGGACCCCTCAGTAACCGGGACCGGCACATTGGCGTCGCCACCGTGGACGAAGCAGAACAACAGACACGGCACACTGCGAGGAACCGGTCATGTACATCACGGCGGAACACCTGAGGGAAGAGGTCATACGCCCCACCCTCACCTACCTGGGCGCCTGGAGTGAGGCTCTCGAGGAGCGGCTGCTGCGTGCGGCCATCGACGGGCCCGACGTCGGCCTCTTCGCCCGCAGCGGCGACGGCTTCGGCCTCTACCACATCACCGCGGCCCAGCACCGGGATATCTGGGACCGCTACCTGGCGTTCCGGCCGGAAATCGCCAGCCGCGTACGCGGCCTCGCCAGCCAGCGGGCGTTTCTCAGCAACCCGGACCACGAGCTGCGCACGAACCTGTCCTATTGCACCGCGATCGCCTGGCTGCTCTGCGAGCGAGCCGGCCTCGGCAGCCAGCCCCTGCCGGCCGCGGCGGCCACACCGGCGCGCAGCCACGCCTTCAGCTTGCGCTAGCCTGCTCCCAGGCCGGCAGATCCTCCGGGCGATCGATATCGCGCCGGGGCGCCAGCAACGCCACCCGCCACCCCAGGGCGTCCACGCGCGCCAGCGTCTGCGCCAGCACCGCGTCCGTGCCCCAGGACACCCCCTGAAAGAGCCGCGCATCGACCCGGCGCACGCCGATCAGCACGTAGCCCCCGTCGAGGGCCGGCCCCAGTACCACGTCCGCCGTGGCCAGGGCCGCAAAGGCATCCTCCACGTAGGCTGCATCAAGCCCGGGGCAATCGCTCCCCACCAGTACGACCCGCGGCGCGCCGGCGAGCGCCGTCTCCAGCGCATGCCGCATGCGCTCACCGAGATCCGCCCCGCGCTGGCGCCGCACGCCCGCGCGCCCCAGCGCCGCGGCGTGGCGCAGCGCCGGGTGCGCCGGGTCGCCCGCGACCCAGAGCTCGCGCCCGCAGCGGCGCACGCCGGCAAGCTGCCGCGCCGTATGCGTCAGCAGGGCGATGTGCAGCTCACAGGCGGCGGCGGCATCGAGCACCGGCTGCATGCGTGTCTTCACCTCGCCGGGCACGGGCTCGCGCGCGAACTGCAACAGGCGGCGCTCCTGCGCGGGAGCCATGGTGCTGTCCACGCCCTCAACCATAGTAGCGGTCCGCCAGCCTCGCCGGTGACGTCCCGAGCGCGTAGCGCAACCGCAGGCTCCACATGAGCAGGACCGTGCGCAGGATGCCCTGCTCCTCCCAGCGCCGGCTGGAGGTGCACACCGTCAGCCCCGCGCCGCCCGGGCGTGAACGGCGGCGCAGGCGCGTGCAGAATTCCACGTCTTCCATGAGGGGGATCGGCGCAAAGCCACCTTCGGCCTCGAACAGGCTGCGGCGCAGGTAGAGAAGCTGGTCGCCGGTACCGATCCCGCTGAGCCGGGAACGGGCATTCATGGCGCGCTCGATCAGCCGCAGCGCCGGAGCGCGGCCGCTCAGCCGTACCCGGCAGAAACCCCAGGACCTCCCCGCCCCCAGCGCCGCGTCCAGCGCATCCGCATCGAACAGGGGCTCGGTATCCGCGTGGAGGAAGCAGAGCCACTCCCCGCGCGCCGCGGCCCCGCCGAGATTCATCTGCGCGGCGCGGCCGCGCTCGCCGAGGAGCACGAGGTCTGCGGCCGCGAGCGCCTCGGGAACCGTGGCGTCCGTGCTGCCACCATCGACGACGATGCATTCTGCGCCGGGAAAAGCCGCCCGCAGCCGCGCGAGCAGCGGCCCGAGCCGTCCGGCCTCGTTGAGTACCGGCAGAATAAAACTGTGCCTGGGGGTCATCGTGATCAGTAGCGCGCCGCCCGTTCCCCGGGCTGAAACAGGGTCGGCGCCCCGCCCTGCAGGTAGTCGAAGAGCACGCGGTAGGCGAGCACGGCCTTGACGTAATCGCGGGTCTCCCGGAACGGCAGGGTCTCGATCCAGCTTTCCAGCGGCAGATTCCTGCCGCGCCAGTTGTCGACGCGGTTCGGCCCCGCGTTGTAGGCGGCGAGGGCGAGCACCCGGTTACCGCCGTAGCGCTCGAGGAGCTGGCGGTAGTAGGCGCTGCCGATGAGCACGTTGTCCTCGACGCGGTACAGAGCGGCGGCCGGCGCGGCGACCCCGAGCCGGCTGGCGACCTGGCGTCCGGTCGCGGGAAGGACCTGCATGAGGCCCCGGGCCCCGGCGCTGGAATGCGCCGCGGGGAAAAACGCGCTCTCCCGCCGGGCGATGGCCATCAGTTCGGTCTCGGGCAGGCCCAGCGCCCGCGCCCGCGCCGTAAACACGTCGCGGTACGCCAGGGGAAAGCGCAGCTCCAGCGCATCGTGGGCCGCCGCCTCGTTGGCCGCATCGATGGCAAGGTGATACCAGCCTTCCGCGGCAGCGAGGGCCGCCAGGGTGAGGCGGGCGTCCCGGTCCTCGCTGCGGAGCACGCCCCGCCACTCCGCGTGCGCGTCGCGCTCCTCGCCAAGCACGTGCAGCTCACCCACCCGCCTGAGTCCGGGCTTTGCCAGCAGTTCGGGCGCCGCGGCCAAGGGTGGAAGGGGACGATGATTGAAGGCATAGGGCACATCGAGGTGCTCCGCGGCAAGAAAGCCGTAGTAGCTGCGTTCCTTCGCGGCAGCGGCGAGTAGTGCGCGGCCCGCCTCGCGCTCGCCGATCGCCTCGCGGGCCACACCGCGCCAGTAGCGCCATTGGGCCGACTCGCGCTCGGCCGCCGAGAGTGCGGGCGCCACCGCCAGGAAGCGTGGCCAGTCTGCCTCCGCGAGAAGCCAGCGCAGGCGCATGGCCGTGAGCTGGTCATCGCCCCAGGTCGCCAGGTTGGCGTCGATCCAGGGCACGGCCGCGCCTTCCTGTGCGAGGAGGGCCTGGAAGGCGATACGCCACTCCGTTCCCGCCCGGCCCGGATCTTCTGCGGGCAGCGCTCCGCTGCGCGTGCGCCAGGCATCGAGGGCTCGCAGCGGGTGGTAGCGCGCCAGGCGCCGCAGGCCCCAATGGAGCGCCTCGGCGCGGCGGGCCGGCGCTATAGCGTCGAGGTGACGCTCCAGCCGCTGTGGCTCTCGGTAGAGCCGGGCCAGGACCTTCGCATCGACCTCGAGAGCCGGCGGCGAGAGGCTGACAAGATAGCGTAGGAGGGAACTCTGGCGCGCCTCAAAGGCGAGGCCGAGACGCGCCCAGACCCGTTCAGCGGTAGCGCCGCCGGCCGCCAGCCAGGGCGCGAAAAGCGGATCGCAGGCCTTCGGCCGGGAGTAGCCGTGCACCCAGAGGCGCGCGGCACCGGCAAAGGCGGCCTCGCGGTCCCCCGTCGCCAGCTGGGCGCGGTGGTAATAGCACTGCAGGGTCACGTCCCGCGGGCGTTCTTCCGCAGCCGCCAGGAAGTCCTCCCAGCGCCCGTCGCGGCCCGCCTGGCGCAGGTAGGCGTCGAGGAAGCGGTTGCCCACCGGCGAGCCCGCGCTGCGCTCCACGAAGCGCGCGGCGCGGTCGCCGGGCACGAAGCGCCGCTCCCGCGTGAGGCGGAAGTAGTCGAGGTAGAGGGCGAGGGGATAGTCGTCGAGGCGTCCGCGCAACTGCTCGAACGCCGCCAGCTCACCCGCGTACAGCGCGTCGAGGGCATTGCGGTAGGTCGCACGTTGCGCCTTGAGGGCCGGATCGTCAGGCAGCAGGGATGCGGAGGCCGGCGCCGCCAGCGCGGTGAGGAGCAAGGCGATCCTGGCGACAAATCCCGGCAACACGACTTCCGCTGAGGGTAGGGCCGCCCCGCTGGCGACCGCCGGGCCATCGTGCAGCGCCCCTGAGGCGAATGCAAGACCACCTCGCATCGACCGTGCCAGCACCGCACACGGTAACGCCCTGGGTGGTCACCGGCACACAGCCTGCCGCTGGTTCCCGGCGCGCGGGTTGCCCCTTTCGATACTGTGCCCGGAAAGGACCCTTTGAGCTGTGGTCCGCCTGGCATCCACCTGGCGGTGTCTAGCTGGGCCGTAGCTGGGTCACTACTGTGACCAGCTGAGCCCAAAAGTCCTTACGATACAGGCATTTATATTGTGCTGCCATAGATCGCAGTGGTCTTCTTTTGTGTGCGGCCTGTGACCCCGAGTGTCGGGGCCTCAGGCACTACTACGAGCACTAGGAGACGAGTTATGGCATTCACAGCAAAGATGATCAATGGGCTTCAGCCGAAGAGCAGCGGCCCCTACCGAATCTCGGACGAGCTGGTATCGGGCCTCAACCTCCAGGTCAGCCCTGGCGGGAACAAGGCTTGGACGCTTCGCTACCGGGACGAGCGCGGGAAGCGCAAGTACGTCCGCCTTGGTCAATGGCCTGCCCTCGGGATCGCCGCCGCACGTGAAAAGGCGCAGGAGAAGAAACGGGCGATAGCGAACGGCGAAGACCCAAAACCAAAGCCCGCTTGCGATGAAGCAACAGTCGAAGAGCTGATCGACGCCTACATGGAGACGAAGACCGAAGCCAAGTCTTACAAACTGATGCAGACCTACCGGAAGAAGCTGCCCGGCTGGTTTGAGAAGAAAGTCGCCTGCGACGTCACCATCGACGACTGTCACGACGTACTGCGACCGATCGCCAAGGCAACCCCCACGTTCGCGAACAGGGTACTGACCTACCTGCGGACGATTTGGAACTTCGGAATCAACATCGAGTACGACCTGACCCGCGACCGAGACCTTACCTTCGGCGTGAAGGACAACCCACTTCGAAACATCAAGCCGATCAGCACCGCCGAAAGGCCCGCCGAGGTGCGGCTGACCATGGAGAACCTCGCCGCCGCCTGGACTCACATTCCCGAGTACGGCGCACCGGTGACTTGGCTCGCGATCCGCTTCCACATCGCCATGTACGGCAGGCGGGTGAAGGACACCCTCTACACGCGCTGGGATGAAATCACGGAGGTCGATGGCATCAAGTGCATTTCACTCCCCGAAGGCCGCACCAAATCAGGGAAGCCGCAGACCATCCCCCTCACCCGCCACGCACTTGCAGTGCTGGAGGAAGTGCACGACTACACCAGCCACGCCGAGTGCGTGTTTCCGCAGCGGTCCGCGATCAGCACTCCACTCTCCCTCATCGCGTTGACTGCGGCTGCGCGAAAGGTGCGCCAGAACCACCCCGCCATGGGCGACTTCGCGCCCCGCTACTGCCGCGCCTGCGCTGTGACCGAACTTGGCAACCACGGAATCGACCGCCACCTCATCGACCTCGCGCACCAGCGCCACATCAAGACGGTTAGCGGAGTGGGCACCAAGGCGTACGACCGGGCGCACCGGGTCCGGGAGCTAAAAGTCGTCGCTGACGCCTGGGACGAAATCTTGTGTGACGCGCTGAGACGCTACTGTGACCAGCCGGGCCCAGAACTTGTGGCCAACCTCTAGCATATGAGGAGAATGGGGTGTGCGGCGATTTTGCCGCGCAACCATGGAACAAACAAGATGAATCATATTAACACTAGGTCAGCAGAAGAACGTCTGGGTTTAATCCCGAAATTCGACTTCTTTCAAGGACTAGAGGCTCCAAGGTTCTCACACGCGGAGGATCGAGCACGATACGGAGAACCGCATGAGATCAGTCTTAAAGACGTAACGCACCTGTGGTTAGTAATGGGCCAGAATGGTTTATACCTACGGGTCTGCGTGGAAGACTGGAATCGAATCCACGACGAGGATTACGGGGAAGTAGACCCCAATAAGTACCATACGAAGCACGTGAACGAGTTTGAGTTAGATCGCGTGCTCCGTTTCATGGAGTATTGCGAACATGGCTTTCGTCAGACCTTGTCGGAGGTCTATCAGGGCGAATTAACCATAGGGTTTTCCCGTGCGGACACGATGTGGGCGCAAGTAGGAGTCTGGTTTGTGCCCCTAGACCACCGGGACGGAGACGACGAGTACTTCTTTGAAAAGGCTTGCCTCGAAGCTGGTCTAACACCTCCCTACGGTCGCTTCGTGCAGCAAGAAATGCTTGATGAAGAAGCAGCGTAAGCACCCCACCCCCTGCCTCCGGGCAGGGGGCTTTCAACTTAAACCCTCCATTTCTCGACTAGCTTTTCCCATTCAATCCCACTCAGATTATTCGACTTTCTCACGCTTTGAATAAAAGGAGACATCAGTTTATAGCTGGATACACATATCGATCTCAGGGACGACTTTATGATCGTTTCGTCATAGGCTCCGTTTTCAATTCCAATAGCCATGGCCTCCCACAAGCTCATGTAAAGCTTCAGGCGATCCACTTCCTCCTGTTGAGACGGCGTCAGGTCAGTGTACGAATTGGGGTCGCCCATCTTCGCGAAAGCTTCCGGCCTTCTTCCGCAATTCGCGGCTAACTTGTGCCCGTCAATAAAAATTTCATCCACGATCAGAGTACGCATTAGCTCCATTGTGGAGGAGATACGCGTGGACTCTTTGGAACTCGAAATCGCCCTAACACCGTTTCTGGCGGCGTATACCGCCGCCAGAGCGCCTATCCAGAAAGGTAGTTGGTCAAGCTGAGCGCAAAGCCATTCCTTCATAAACTGTTGTCCTACGCTATTGGCTGAGTGCCTATTCCTACCGGTTCAACAATCTACTAACCGCGCAGCGGCTCAACGCAGGTAGAGGCCCACAACTTGAGACGCCGTAACGAAAAGAGCGAGACAGCCCTTAGTAAATGACCAAAACTGATCCCCACCGAACTTAGAGCCTACTACCTGAAATCAGGAAATGGAAAACGGCCCTGCCGAGGAATACACTGGCGACGCTAGCCGAGAGTCAGTAACAGCCAACAGCGCCCGGATTCCAACTATGCCACTACTGCCCCTCCTCAAGACTTCGCCCGAAGCTGTCGAGGCCATGCACATCGAGCAAATCGTTATGCAGGCTGGCGACGGCGACCTCAAGGACAACTCCGAGTGCCAGACTGAATCGCTCCGGGTTTGTCGGAGGCTCCAGACCTTGAGAGGATGGAGCGATGAACAAACGACCGAAGTATCCACCGGAGTTCCGGGAGCGAGCTGTTCGCATGGTGCTTGAGCATCAGGG